>JBFFGY010000263.1:0-4386 GCA_041557215.1 Alphaproteobacteria bacterium | reverse complement strand
CCTGGCCAGCGCCGTTGACGAAACCTGGGTGCAGCCTTCGGGCGGCGTCGGGTTGATCGGTCTGGCGATAGAGGTGCCCTATGCCGGCGGGTTGCTGGAGAAGCTGGAAGTGGAACCTCGCTTCGGCCAGCGCCACGAATACAAGTCGGCGGTTGAGAGCTTCGTGCGCGACGGCATGAGCGAGCCGGCGCGCGCAAATTACCAGGTTCTGCTCAATTCGCTGTACGGCCAGCTGGTGTCGGGCATCGCCGAGACGCGAAACCTCGATGAGCAAACCGTGCGCAAACTTGTGGATGACGGCCCCTACCTTGCGCGCGAGGCGCTGGACAAGGGGCTGATCGACCGGATCGGCTACTGGGATGAATTCCTGGACGAAAACCTGGAGTCCGCAGGTGACGAGGCCGAGATGGTCTTCCTTGACGAATATCTTGCCGGCATCGATAGGCCGAATGCGGAGGGTCCCAAGGTTGCCCTGATCTACGGAAATGGCGCCATCGTCATGGGCGAGGGTGACGACGGTAACGGTTTCGATGGTGGCGGCTTCAAGGCCCATCGCGTGGCCGACGCCATATCCGACGCCGTCGACGACGAAGAGGTCGAGGCGATCCTGTTCCGGATCGACAGCCCCGGCGGCTCCTATGTCGCCTCCGACATCGTCTGGCGCGAGGTTCGCCGGGCGAAGGAAGCCGGCAAGCCGGTTATCGTCTCAATGGGCGAAGTGGCAGCATCGGGCGGGTATTTCGTGGCAATGGGGGCCGACCGGATCGTAGCGCAACCGGCTACGATCACCGGATCCATCGGCGTCTATGGTGGCAAATTCGTGACCGAGAAGCTCTGGGCCAGGCTGGGCATAACCTGGGACGAACTCCATGTCGGCGAGAATGCCGGCATGTGGAGCTTTATCCGGGATTTTCCTGCGGGCGGCGAGCGGCGTTTCCACGAGATGCTCGATTTCATCTATGAGGATTTTACGGCCAAGGCCATGGAAGACCGTGGGTTCGATGCCGTCCACCTGGATGGTATCGCACGCGGCCGGGTCTGGACCGGCAAGGATGCGCTGGACAATGGCCTGGTGGACAAGCTGGGCGGTTATGACGTGGCGCTCGACGAGGTAAAACAGGCGCTGGGGTTGGCACCTGACGAGAGCGTAACGCTGGCACTCTGGCCGAAGCCGAAGTCGGCCCTCGAGGAATTGCTGAAGGCGATGCAGGATGGTGGTCAGCCCCTGGCGCAAGGCGTCGCATCGCTGTTCGGTGCCGATGAAGCCAGTGTGGTTGGCTATATCGGGGAACGGCTGGGCCTGACTTCCGATGATATGGAGCTTCTGAGCCCGCCGGCGGGCGTATTGCAGATGCCGCCCGTGCGACTGCGTTACTGAAGCATCTGCAAGGGCGCCGTCAGGCGCGTTTGGGATTGGCCGATCTTTCCGACTTTCCCAGCGCCGACAGAGCGGTTTCCACGATTCCGGACGCTGTCAGGCCGGCATCTTCGTATTGTTTCTCCGGTTTGTCGTGATCCTGGAAAATATCGGGCAGGGTCATGGGGCGAATTTTCAGCCCGTCCGTCAGGTCGTTGGCCGCCAGGAACTGCAACACCTGCGCCGAAAAACCGCCGCTGGAACCTTCCTCGATGGTGATCAGCACCTCGTGGTTTGCCGCCAGGCGGCGAACAAGATCCGCGTCTAGCGGTTTCGCGAAACGGGCGTCGGCAACGGTTACCGGCAATCCCTTTGCCGCCAGTTCGTCTGCTGCCTTAAGCGCTTCCTGGAGCCGTGCGCCGAAGCTGAGGATCGCCACCGTCGAGCCTTCGCGTATCACGCGGCCCCTGCCGATCTCCAACACTTTGCCGCGGTCCGGCAATTCCACGCCGACTCCTTCGCCGCGCGGGTAGCGGAAGGCACAGGGGCGGTCGTCTATGCTGGCCGCCGTAGCAATCATGTGCATCAATTCCGCCTCGTCGGCCGCTGCCATCACGACAAAGCCTGGAAGGCAACAGAGATAGGCGATATCGAACGACCCAGCATGGGTCGCGCCATCGGCGCCGACCAGTCCGGCACGGTCCAGCGCGAAACGGACGGGTAATTTCTGTACGGCAACATCATGGACGACCTGATCGTAACCGCGCTGCAGGAAGGTCGAATAGATGGCCGTGAAGGGTTTGTAGCCGCCTGCTGCGAGGCCTGCCGCGAAGGTCACTGCATGCTGTTCGGCGATGCCTACGTCGAAACAACGCTCCGGGAAATGCTCCATGAAGCGGTCCAGCCCGGTGCCGGACGGCATCGCGGCGGTAATTGCGACGATCTTGTCGTCTTCCTCGGCCTCGCGGATCAGGCCCTTGGCAAACACGTTGGTATAGCTGGCCGCATTCGCCTGGCCCTTTACCTGGGCCCCGGTCACCACGTCGAATTTCGATACGCCGTGGTATTTGTCGTCTGATTCCTCGGCTGGCTTGTAGCCCTTGCCCTTCTGCGTGACCACATGGATCAGCACCGGGCCGTCCTCCTGAGCGTCGCGCACATTTTTCAGAACGGGCAGCAGATGGTCAAGGTTGTGCCCGTCGATCGGGCCGATATAGTAGAATCCCATTTCCTCGAACAGGGTGCCACCGGTCACCATGCCGCGGGCATATTCCTCCGCGCGCTTGGCGGCGGTTTCCAGGCTGCGGGGGAAATGTTCGGCAACGGACTTGGCCAGGTTGCGCAGCGACACATACGATTTCGAAGAGATCAGCCGCGACAGATAGGCACTCATCGCGCCCACCGGCGGGGCGATCGACATATCATTGTCGTTCAGGATCACGATCAGCCGGCTATCCATCGAACCGGCATTGTTCATCGCCTCATAGGCCATGCCGGCGCTCATCGAACCATCGCCGATCACCGCGATGACGTTGTTGGATTCGCCTGAAAGATCGCGTGCCACCGCAAAGCCCAGCCCGGCCGAAATCGATGTCGAGCTGTGGCCGGCCCCGAAGGGATCGTATTCGCTCTCGGACCGTTTGGTGAAGCCCGACAGTCCACCGCCCTGGCGCAGCGTCCGGATACGGTCGCGCCGCCCGGTCAGGATCTTGTGGGGATAACACTGATGCCCGACATCCCAGATCAGGATATCGCGCGGCGTATCGAAGACGTAATGCAAGGCCGTCGTCAATTCGACTACGCCCAAACCGGCCCCCAGATGGCCTCCCGTTACCGACACGGCGTGAATCATCTCCGCCCGCAGTTCGTCGGCAAATTCGCGAAGCTGGCGTTCAGGCAATTGGCGCAGATCCTCCGGCAGCCGGACGGTGTCCAGCAGCGGCGTCTTGGAAGTCTGGTTATCGGTCAAATTCATCTCCGTAGGGCGCCATGATGGCACCCAGAAATTAGCTCACGAACGGCGTTCGACAATATATCTCGCGACTTTGCGGAGAAAATCCGCCTTTTCATCGAAGATTGCAAGATGATCGACTGCCTGTTGAACCAACATATTCGCCTGGTCACGCGCCCGGTCGGCGCCCAGGATTGATACGAAAGTGGCCTTGCCCTGGTCGGCATCCTTACCAACCGCCTTGCCCACCTCTTCCTCGGTCCCTTCGACGTCCAGAAGATCGTCTGCGATCTGGAAGGCGAGTCCCAGATCATGCGCATAGCCGCGCAATGCTTCATGCTGCAGCTCTGCTGCCTGGCCCAGGATTGCGCCGGCCTCGCAGGAAAATCCGATCAGCGCACCGGTTTTCAGACGCTGCAGGCGCGTAATGTGGCCTATATCCATTTCCTGATTGGCCGCTGCCAGATCGATCATCTGACCCGCCACCATGCCATGCGCGCCGGAAGCGTGCGCCAGTTTAGCGACAAGCTGGCAGCGTACTTCCGAATTGGAATGGGTATCCGGGTGGGCCAGCACCTCGAAGGCCAGGGTCAACAGCGCATCGCCGGCCAGGATCGCCGTGGCTTCGTCGAAGGCCTTGTGCACCGTCGGTTTGCCGCGTCGCAAATCATCATCGTCCATCGCCGGCAAATCGTCGTGGACGAGGGAATAGCAATGGACAAGTTCTATGGCTGCGGCGGCGCGCAAGGCCGACTTACGGCTGACCGAGAACAGTTGGGCTCCCTGCAGGACCAGGAAAGCGCGCAGCCGCTTGCCGCCACCCAACGTGGCATAGCGCATGGCATTGAACAGCCGGCGTTCGGGTTCGACCTCCGAGGCCATGACCTTCTGCAAGGTGACATCCACTTCGACGGCAGCCGCCGCCATGGCCTGTTTCAACGCATCCATGGAATATCAATCCAGATCGGCGGGTTCGGCAGCCAGACCGCTGGCATTCTGCGTTATTTTTTCGATGCGGGCCTGGGCTTCATTCAGTTTGGCCTCGCAGTGCTTCTTCAGCGCCGCGCCGCGTTCGTAT
>JBFFGY010000262.1:0-4394 GCA_041557215.1 Alphaproteobacteria bacterium | reverse complement strand
ATGGCCTGCTGAATGGGCTGACGCGAAATCCCGTAACGCTCGGCCAGGCGCTCCTGGACCAGATGCGTGCCGGCCTGTAGCCGTCCATCGCAGATCTCGTCGACGATCGCATTATAGACCTGGTCCGTCAGGCTCGGGGCGCTGTCCAGCATTGTTCCAGTCCAAATATTAAACTCTGAATTCAGAATTCAATAAGGCGGTTGCGGCCATGTGTCAATGACTGTTTCCCGGCCGGATTGTTCGCCGCGGTGCCCGGCGTTCGCCAGTGCCTTGTGGAAAGGCACATTACCATTCAGCCGCCAGGTGATCCGACTTCGTGTCTGCGCCGTATAAGGCAGACAGCATCGATATTCACAGGAACAAACCGGAAAGAGCGGGCATCCGATGGTTTTCAGGTCGACGAGATATTTTTTTCTATTCCTGTTTTCGGCGGCTTTTCTTGTCGTCGCATCGCAGGCGGGTGCCAGAGAGGAATTGCCGCGAGCCGAAGCGGTCGATCCTACCGCGTTGTATGGCGCCGGAATAGATTTCGACCTATATCGCGAAGGCAAGAAGGTTGGATATCACAAGGTGCGGTTCGACAGGGATGGAAGGGATCTGCTTGTCTCGAGTGAGTTCCATCTGAAAATCCGGATCCTGTTCCTTACTGCCTTCGAATATCTGTATCAGGCCGAAGGTCGCTGGCGCGACGGCCATTTGCAGCGTCTCGAAGCGGCGGTGAATGACAACGGGACGCAAATTTCCGTGGCGGCGGAGCGGTCCGGCGGTCTGGTCACCGTGGCAAGCGCGGCGGGAACCGTCACCGAACGGGCCCCGATCTATCCCACGAACCACTGGAACGCGTCGGTGCTGCCGGAAACCCGTGTGCTCAACACGCTGACCGGGAAGATCAACGATGTCGGGATCGAGCGCCGAGGGCGCGAAAAAGTCACCACGGAGGCGGGGGAAGTCAGCGCCACGCGATATGCCTATACCGGCGATCTTGAGGCCGAGGTCTGGTACGACGATGCGGGGCGCTGGGTAAAGCTGCGTTTTGCGGCCCGGGACGGCTCCGTCATCGAATATGCCTGCCGCCGGTGCCAGGGCGCTATTCCGGACCGGTTGGAGCAAGCGGAACGGTGAGCGACAGGACCGGCAAAAAAATCGCCTGGTTAACCGGAGCGGGCAAGGGAATCGGCCGGGCCGTTGCGCGGCGGTTGGCGACGGAAGGGTGGATCGTGGCGGTCAGCGCCCGCACCAGGGCGGATCTGGACAGCCTTGCCGCCGAATGCCCGGCCGGCAGCATACACCCATATCCCCTCGACGTTACCGATGAGGCGGAGACAAACAAGACTCTCGCAGCCATCGAAAGCGAACTCGGTGAACTGGATCTCGCGATCTTGAATGCGGGAACCCACTCACCCATGCCGGCGGAAGATTTTTCGGTCCAGACCTTCCGCGTACTGACCGAAACAAACATCATGGGCCCCGTCAACGGCCTATCCTATGTCATCCCGCGTTTCATCGAACGCAAGCGGGGCCATATTGCCGTCGTCGCGTCCCTGGCTGGATATCGCGGCCTGCCCACTGCGGCAGCCTATGGTGCAACCAAGGCCGCGATAATCAATATGTGCGAGGCGCTGAAACCGGAACTGGAACGACACGGGGTACGGATCAGCCTGATCAATCCGGGTTTCGTGGAAACGCCCCTGACGGACAGGAACGATTTTCCCATGCCATTTCTTATATCCACGGAGGCGGCGGCCGAACGGATCCTGCGCGGGCTGAGGAGCAGGCAGTTCGAGATTGCTTTTCCCTGGCGGTTTGCCATGCTGATGAAGCTGCTTCGCCTCTTGCCGGACGGCCTGTTTTTCGCCCTGACTCGCCGCATGGTGCGCCGATGACCGAACGTCACGAACGCTATCGCTGTTACCTGGAGACTTTGACGCCCGAAAGCCTGGCGCGACTTTCCGACCATGTAACCCCGGATGTGCGGTTCAAGGACCCTTTCAACGATGTGCGCGGTGTGGCGTCCATGGCCGCAATCTTCCGGCATATGTTCGAGACTATTCCCGACGTTCGCTTTACCGTCCGTCACATGATGGCGGAGGGCGACAACTGCCTGATGACCTGGTGCTTCGAGGGCACCTTGCGCGGCCGGGCCTGGGGCTTCGACGGGTCCAGCGCACTCTGCTTTGCGCCCGACGGCCGCGTCGCCGAACATATCGATTACTGGGACGCGGCCGAGAATTTTTATGAGCGCCTACCGCTTATCGGCTGGCTGCTGAGGCGAATAAGGCGCCGCCTTTCCAATCATTGACGGTTTGGCCCGCAGCCGTGGAGCGCGCATCCGGCTTCATGAAGGCCAGCGTTACCTCGCCGATATCGAATCCGAATTTGGTCACCCGGGCACGGTTCAGGAGCACGCCCGAGGGCTGCAGGAACATCCAGTCGTTGAAATGCACTCTGAGGGTGCCGTCCCCGACCTTCAAATCCATGTCGTACCGCCAATTCAGCGCGTTACCGTAGGCCTCGCCCTGGGCGACGCCAATCACGTCGCCGGCGCGCCCCTCATAGCTGTGCGGGCCGGTTTTCCTGATCTTCCAGACGCGCCGGTCCGTTTCCCCGTCACTGAACCGGAACCGTTCGTCGAGGACCAGAAACTCGCCGTCCCATTCTCCGGTGATATCCACGGTGAACTGCCGGCGTAGCCGTCCGAAACGGTCCTCGAACAGGCCCCAGGCCTGCGTCTCGCCAACGAAATAATCCTCGATGACCAGTTCGGGGGTGGATGATGCAAAATCGCTCGGTTTCATGCTCGTACAACTGTTCAAAATGACCAACGCCGTTAGCGCCATAAACAGGCGTGCCTTCATCAGGCTGCCTCCTCCAATGTTTCGGTTTTGCGGTTTCCGCGGCTCAATCGGCGGCGGATGATGTCATGCCGCTTGGCGGTCAACGGAAAACGCCAGACGACCGCTATGGCCGTCATCTTTATTACGACCGGAGCCAGCGCATAGATCACCGTCAGCGCGAAAATTCCGCCTGAATCGGGGGCGTTCGGATCAAACCCCGCCAACGCCAGCCCCGGCAGCGCAAGGCCCACGGCGGCCGCCAGGGCCAGTTTCGTGCTCATGCCCCAGAGGGCAAATTGCAGGCCGGCCCGCTGACGGCCGGAACGCAGCTGATCGTAGTCGACCACATCGGCCTGGATCGCAGGCGGCAAGACCAGGTCCGCGCCCAATGCAACGCCGGTGACCGCACATATCAGCGCAAATGCGATCAGGTCGCCTTCCGGGATCAGCGGTACCGTGGCGAAGGCAAGGGAGGCCGCAATCATCGCCCAGCACCAGGCGCGGTGCTTGCCGATCCGGCGACTGAGCGGCAGCCACAGCGGCACTGCCAGGATGGCGGCGATAAAATAAAGCAGGACGAGCATCGCCCGCTGGCCAGGATCGGCCCCGAGTCCATGTTCCAGATAGATGTAGAACAGTGCCGCCGGCACGCCGTTTGCCAGGCCATTCAGGAACCAGGCGGAGAGTAGCCGCAGGAAGGGACGGTTCGTCAACAAAAGGGCGGCGCCGCCGCGCAAGTTGGCCGCGCGGCCCCGAACAGGGTTTTTCTCAGGCGTTTCCGGGACCTTCCACAGCAACAGGGGAATGAAGATCAGTCCCAACAGGATGGCGGCCCAGGCCATGGCGCCGAGGGCCTCTGTTTCTGTCCCGCCGAGCCCGGTAACGGCGGTGTTCACGGCACCCGCCAGGACGATGCCCGCCAGCATCAGGCCCTCGCGCCATGAGGTGATGCGCGTGCGTTCGTAGTAGTCGCGGCTTAGTTCGGCTCCCCAGGCGAGATAGGGGACCGCAACCATGGTCCAGCCCGCATAGAGGACTACCGACCAGCCGAACAGATAGGTCGAGTCCAATTCGGCGGGCGGACTCAGCAGCTTTAACAGGCCCAACCCCGCAATTGGGGCCCCCACCGCGATCCAGGGCTTTCGGCGAATCCCGCGAAAGCCGAAGCGGTCGCTCAAGGTTCCGACGAGCGGGTCGGTTACGGTGTCGAAGATGCGCGCACCGAGCAATACGAGCCCGGTTGTGGCCAGCCCAAGGCCCAGTTCGACGCCGTAGAGAGCGGGCAGGTGGATGTAAACCGGTATGGTGGGAAGCGCCAGCACCAGCGAGGGCAAGGCGTAGAACAACAGGACCGGGGCCCCCAACCGGCCGCCGGATGGCGGGCTCATGGGCGCTCGATCACGAACTGGCCGACATCGATCCGGCCCAGATCGAACCCGACTTCGCAATAGCAAAGGTAATAGCGCCACATTAAATAGAATCGCTCGTCGAATCCCTGTTCCTTGATCTCGTCCCAGTTTTCGCGAAAAGCGTCGGCCCAGCGCCGAAGCGATTCGGCAT
>JBFFGY010000261.1:0-4398 GCA_041557215.1 Alphaproteobacteria bacterium | reverse complement strand
GCCCGAGGACAGGCTGAGCGCGACCCGAGGACCGAAGAGCAGAAAACACCGGGTCCTCCGGTCAGGCCCGAAAATGACGGTGAGAAGGGGCGGGGATGCGAGAATGACTGAAAGGCGGTGCGGATGACATGGAGAGCGGCCGGAATCGACAGCGGGCCGGATCAGTCGCGGGTCAGGTTTTTCTTCATCCGCTCAACGACGGACCGGAATTGCCGGATTTCATCCTGGCTGAGCCCTTCAGTGGCGACCTTGTTGACGTCGAAGGCGAAGGGCAGCAATTTGTCACGGAAACGGCGGCCCTTGTCGGTCAGGTGAATTCGCACCTTGCGGCGGTCCTTGCGATCGGGTTTGCGAACGACAAGGCCCTCCTTGACCATGCGGCGGATCGCCACGACCGTCGTCGGCGCCGTCATGCCGGCGCGCGCCGAAAGGTCGCCCTGGGTCAGGCCATCCTCCTCCCACAATTCGCGCAGGAAGAACCATTGGCCGATGCCCACGCCATGCGGCCTGATGCGGGTCTCCAGCGCCCTGGAAAAGCTGCGATAGCAGTCACGCAGCAGATAACCGGTGCTGCGGCCGGGCTTGAAATCGAACGCCTCGCGGAAGTCCGGGCGCGGCATCAAGGAACGGGCCGTTTTCGGAGAAGCTGTCAAAATCGTCGCTCTCATCAAGTGGGTGTTTGCATTTATACTGCGGTACCGCCTGGAAAACCGGCGCCCAATAGCCGCACCCCGCGACTATCGTACCGCTGGTCCCAGCAGACGAATCTCAAGCCGGGCCATGCCAGATAGCCAACCATAGCGTCTTTGCGAACCTGAAGCCAAATGCTGCCCGCGTGCCAACGTGGCTTGTTGCTGCTTGACGGCTTTTCCGCTCTTTGTTAGATATCTAACTAATATGGCTGTGGCGGCCGGTCAACAAGACCGCATCAGGAACGCGACCGCAAAGGAAAACGGCGATCGATTTTGTGGAAATGGCGACGACTTTTTTGCAGCGCCCGACCGAAATTGCTGGCTTGCGCGATATGAAGCTGAAATAGATGCAATCGAAACGGGAGGTCTCGTGAAAAAGCTCATTGTTGGCATGACAGGCTCAACCGGCGCCATTTTCGGCGTTCGCCTGCTTGAAACGCTGGCGGATACGGATGTGGAGACGCATCTGGTCGTCAGCAAATGGGCGCAGCAGACGATTGAGCACGAGACCGACACGACGCTTGACGGCCTGCGCGCACTCGCCACGGAGATTTACGGCCCCGGCGACATGGGCGCCAGGGTGTCTTCGGGATCGTTTCATACCGACGGCATGGTGGTCGTCCCCTGCTCCATGCGATCGGTCGCGGCCATCGCCCATGGCAATGGCGACCATCTGGTTCACCGCGCCGCCGATGTCGTTCTGAAAGAGCGCCGCAAGCTGGTGCTGGTCGCCCGCGAGACGCCGCTCAACGATATCCACCTGGAAAACCTCTTGAAGCTGTCGCGCATGGGCGCCACCATCCTGCCGCCGATGCCGGCCTTTTACAATCACCCGAAATCGCTCGACGACATGGTCGACCACATCGTCATGCGCATTCTCGATCAATTCGGCCTTGCCGTAGATTTGGCCACGCGCTGGGACGGCGAGATGCGCAACCGGACACCGCACGTCCGGCCCATCAAAGCGAGCAAATGAACAGCCCGATTGCGGCGGCAGACAGACAGGAGAGCCACGATGGATGCGAGAAACCCGAAAAACGCAACGACGCGTGACATTTCCAGCCTGCGCACAACGATCGAGTGGCTGCGCGCCAACGGTGATCTGATCGAGACGCAGAAGGAGGTTGATCCCGACCTTGAGATCACCGGCCTACAGAAGCACCTGGATGGCGGACCGCCGATCCTGTTTGAAAACGTCAAGGGCAAGCCGCACGCCCGCGCCATCACGAACCTGTTTTCAGACATCAATGTCGTCGACCGCATGTTCGGCTTCAACGGCCCGCAGGACCGCACCCGGCAGATCGCCACGGCGTTCAACAACCCGCTGGAACCAGTGGAAATCAGCCAGGACGAGGCGCCGTGCCAGGAGCACGTCATCACCGACGACCTCGACGTCAACAAATGGATCACGGCGATCCGACACACCGATCTTGAGAGCGAATTGACCATTGGGTCGGGCATCCGCTGCGTTGTCGGCGACTATTTCGATGGCGGCGCCGATCTCGGCTACAACCGCATGAATTTCCGCTGGGGCAATATCGGCACGTTCCAGATCTCGCCCGGCTCGCATATGTGGCAGGTAATTACCAAGCATTATCGCGACGAGGAGCCGATTCCGATCACCATGTGCTTCGGCGTGCCGCCCGCCTGTACGCTGCTCGCCGGCGCCGGCTTTGACTACCTGATCCTGCCGAAGGGCTGCAACGAGATCGCGGTGGCCGGCGCCATCCAGGGCGAGCCGGTCAAACTGGTCAAGGCGCGCACGGTTGATGCCTGGGCGCTGGCTGAATCGGAATATGTGCTGGAAGGTTACGTGCATCCGCGCGACAAGCGCTACGAGACGGCGGAATCGGAGGCCGCCGACGTCCAGGGGCGCTACCACTTTCACCCCGAATGGGCGGGCTATATGGGCAAGGCCTACAAGGCGCCGACCTTCCATGTCACTGCCATCACGATGCGCAAGCCGGACTCAAAGCCGGTGATCTTCCCGCTCGGCGTGCACACCGCCGATGACAGCAATATCGACACAACGGTGCGCGAGGCGGCTGTTCTGGAGCTATGCGAACGGCTGCAGCCGGGCATCATCGTCGATGCGCATATTCCCTACTGCATGACTGACTGGGGAGGCTGCATCATTCAGGTGAGAAAGCGCAACAAGATCGAGGAAGGCTGGCAGCGTAATTTCCTCTCCGCCATCCTGTCGTGTTCGCAAGGCATGCGGCTGGCGATCGCCGTCAGTGAGGATGTCGATATGTATTCCATGGACGACATCATGTGGTGCCTGACGACGCGGGTGAATCCGCGCGCCGATATCTTGAACCCGATCCCCGGCGGTATCGGCCAGACCTTCATGCCCTCAGAACGGCTGACGGCCGGCGACAAGCAATGGACGGCCTCCAATACGGAGTTTGAGGGCGGCATGGGCATCGATGCCACCGTGCCCTATGGCTACGAAAAGGATTTCCACCGACCGGTCTATCCGGTCGACAAGGTCGATCCGGCCGACTTCTTCTCGCCCGAGGACATTGCCAACGCCAAATCGCGCATGCATGGCTGGCTGCTGTCACTGGCGCGGACTGGCCGGTAGAGCGAGGCGAAGCGCGAAACCCGGTCGGGCGCCATGCTTGGTGGTTACAAGGTTCTCGATCTCAGCGGCCGGCTGGGCTGGCTGGCCGGGCGTATTCTCGCCGATCTGGGCGCCGATGTCATCAAGATCGAACCGCCCGGTACCAATCTCGACGATGCCGAATGGCGGGCGCTTAACGTCAATAAGCGGCTTTTGCAGCTCGACTCGGCAAGCCCGGCGGGGCGGCAAACAATCGAACGGATGATCGGCCGCGCCGATATCCTGATTGAAACCGCCAGGCCCGGCGATCCCGCCGATGCCTGGCTTGCGCATGAGCGACTGTCGCGTCTCAATCCCGACCTGATCCACGTTTCCGTCACACCATTCGGCTGGAACGGTCCACGTTCCCACTGGCGAGGATCGGACCTGGAAATCATGGCGGCAGGCGGCGCTATGTCGCTGGCTGGCGATCCCGACGGCGCGCCGCTGCGCATTTCGGTTCCACAAGCCTATTCCTGGGCCGGCGCCCATGCCTCGAGCGGGGCGCTCGTGGCGCTGAGCCACCGCTCGGCGGGCGGCGGTGGCCAGCATGTCGATGTCTCCGCGCAGGCTTCCGTCGTTACCGCGCTGGCACACGCGCCGGCCTTCTTCGACATGCTGGGCGAGGTGCCGAGCCGCGCCGGCTCCCATATAACCGGGCGCTCGGTACATGGCGCCATCTACCGCGCCTTCTGGCGGTGCAGGGACGGCTATATCAACTTCGTCATCTATGGCGGACCGGCCGGGAGGCGGACGAACAAGGCGCTGGTTGAATGGATGCGTGAATTGGGCGTGGACTGCGGAGCGCTTGCTGATTTCACATGGGACAATTTCGACCCGAAATTGGCGACCCAGGAGGAGGTCGACCGGATCGAGGGCCCGCTGGCGGCGTTTTTTGAACGCATAACGAAAGCCGAATTCCTGGACGGTGCCTGCGCCCGCGACATGCTCGGCTATCCGGTCGCAAATGTCGCCGATATCGCCGACGATCCGCAACTTGAATTGCGCCGGTTCTGGGAGGAATTGGCAACGCCCGGCGGCGGCGAACGCCATTGCGGCGCCTTCTACATCGCCGACGGCGTGCGCCCGGCAATCGGCGTC
>JBFFGY010000260.1:0-4440 GCA_041557215.1 Alphaproteobacteria bacterium | reverse complement strand
CGGGTGCCTCCGGAATGATGGGGCACAATATCGGTGATATCACGGTCACCGTGGAAGTCCGTCTGTTCAACAGCCTGACGGGATATTCGGGCAGCAATGGAAGGCCGGTGAAGCTGCAGATGCCCGCGGGCAGCAGTGTTGGCGACATATTGCGGACACTGAAAATACCGGGAGAAAAGGTATTCCTTGCCCTGCGCAACGGGCGCGACATTACGCCGAGTCTTTATGATCCTGTGAATAGGGACGCGATTCTTGACGAGGGCGATGTGCTCGGATTGTCCGGGCCGGTTCCCTATAGTTGGGGATATGGCGCGCCGATCATATAGCTCCCCGTGCCGCCCATTATTCAGGCGGACAGAAAAACCTCCCCCGCTTCGGCGGGGGAGGTTTTTTTGTGACTGGATTCTGCGGACGCCGAATGCTAGCCGCCGCCCTTCTGGAAGGCGCGGCCGAAACGCTCCAGCGCCACAGCGACATCGGGCTCGCTATATCCCGAGAATTGCAGCGTAACGGGCAGTTTCGGTATCCGGAAAAAGCCGATTTTCCGCTCGGATTCCGGCCCTATCTCGATTCGCAGTAACTTGCCGTCGCCTTCACGCGCGAGAACCTCATCGTCGCGAACCTCCATATCAGCATGGCCAACGGCCTTGGGCAGTAGGCGCATGAAATCATCACGCGTATAGCCCATTTCCTTGCTGATTTTGTTCACTGGCGAGGTCATCGCGTTCTCCTGCTTGTGTCCGGCATGGCCAAATTACCCGTTTCAGGCAATTTTGATAGGTCAGTCGCATTGAAAGCGACATAAAATCATTGTTACTATGCCGCCGACTGCCGTGACGCTCTCTCTTAACCTCTTTATCTGGTTGGATGGAGCGCCGTGGAGGCAACTGAATTCACATATATTGAACGCCCCGGCGTCTGGCGGCCGGCGGACACAGTAGGAGACTTGGTTTGCAGAAATCCCTGGTGATGATTCCCAGCAAATGCACCGGCTGTTCGCAATGCGAACTTGCCTGTTCCTATGCTAAGGAGAACGCCTTCAACGCGGCCAAGTCCCGCATCAAGATTTTCGATTTCCCGGAAAAGAACCGGCACGTGCCCTATACCTGCACCCAATGCGCCGAGGCCTGGTGCATGAAGGCCTGCCCGGTGGATGCGATCTCGGTGGACAAGAAGACGGGGGCGAAAATCGTGGCGCCGGAAATCTGCGTCGGCTGCAAGGTTTGCACGATCGCCTGCCCGTTCGGCACCATCAATTACCAACAGGATACGGGCAAGGTCGTGAAATGCGATCTCTGCGAGGGCGATCCGCAATGCGTGAAAATCTGCCCGACCGATGCTATCCTGTATGTGAACGCTGACGCTACCGGTGACGCCCGGATGCGCGAGTGGGCGGCGAAGCTCGACGAATCGTCGGACGTTTCGCCAAGCTGAATTCAAAAAGCACCTAACCCAACAACCGGCTTTAGTGGAGGAGACATAAACAAATGGGCTGGACTCGAAAAATCCTTCGCGTGAACCTGTCTGCAGGTACATGCGAATCCGAACCGCTCAATATGGAATGGGCGAACGATTATCTGGGTCAGCGGGGGCTGGCGACGAAATATTTCATCGAGGAAACGGACCCCAAGGTCGATCCCCTGTCGCCGGACAACAAGCTGATTTTCGCGACCGGCCCGCTGACAGGTACCGCGGCCCCGACCAGCGGCCGCTGGTCCGTGGTCTGCAAGGGCGCGCTGACTGGCGCCATTGCCTGTTCGAACTCAGGCGGTTTCTTCGGCGCCGAAATGAAGAATGCCGGCTGGGACATGATCATCTTCGAAGGCAAATCCGCCAAGCCGGTTTACCTGGTCATCGAGAATGAAGAGGCCGAACTCAAGGATGCCAGCGATCTGTGGGGCAAGACCGTCTGGGAGTGCGAGAGCGAACTCCTTAAGCGCCATGGCGAGGAAGGCCGCGTGGCCTCGATCGGCACTGCCGGCGAGAGCGGCTGCCTCTATGCCGCCGTCGTCAACGATATGGACCGAGCGGCGGGCCGTTCGGGCGTTGGAACGGTGATGGGCTCGAAGAACCTCAAGGCGGTATATGCCCGCGGCACTGTTGGCGTGCAGGTCAAGGATCCGATGGGCTTCATGCAGGCAACTGCCGCGGCCAAGAAGATCCTGGCCGAGAATGCGGTGACCGGCGAGGGCCTGCCGACCTACGGCACCCAGGTTCTGATGAACGTCATCAATGAAATTGGCGCGCTGCCGACCCACAACGGCGCCGACGTCCAGTTCGACGGTGCCTCCAGCATCAGCGCCGAGGCGATGGTCGCCCCGCGCGAAAGCGACGGCAAGGCCAACCTGGTGTCGAATGCGGCCTGTTTCGGTTGCCCTATTTCGTGTCAGCGCCGTTCGCAGATGGACCCGAACCACTTCACGGTCAAGGATCGCGCGAAGTATCATATCGTTTCCGGCGGCCTGGAATATGAGGCGGCCTGGGCGCTGGGTGCGGCCACCGGCGTCAGCGACCTGGAAACCCTGACCTTCTGTAACTTCATCTGCAACGAATACGGCATGGACCCGATCTCGCTGGGTTCCACCGTTGCCGCGGCGATGGAACTCTACAAGATCGGCGCCATCACCGACAAGGAAACCGGCGGCATTGCGCTGACCTTCGACTCCGCCGAGGATCTCGCACGAATTTGCGAGATGACCGGCAAGGGCGAGGGCTTCGGCAAGGACATCGCCATGGGTTCCAAGCGGCTCTGCGAGAAATACGGTCACCCGGAACTGTCCATGACGGTCAAGGGCCAGGAATTCCCGGCCTACGATCCGCGCGGCATCCAGGGTATGGGCCTGACCTACGCCACCTCGAACCGCGGCGCCTGCCATCTGCGCAGCTATACCGTGGCTTCGGAAGTGCTGGGCATTCCCGAAAAGACCGACCCGCTGGCAACCGAGGGCAAGGCTGGCCTCGTGAAGGCCTTCCAGGATGCGACCGCGCTGGTCGATTCCTCCGGCACCTGCGTGTTCACGACCTTCGCACTCAGCGTCGAGGATATCGCGCCGCAGATTGCGGCGGCCTGCGACGGAGAGTGGTCGGCCGACCGCTGCATGGAAGTCGGCGAACGCATCTGGAACATGGAGCGCATGTATAATATCGCTGCCGGCTTTACCGGCGCCGATGATACGTTGCCAGCGCGCCTGCTGAAGGACGCGGCCAAGACGGGCCCGGCAGAGGGCCTTGTCAACAGGCTCGACGAAATGCTGCCCGAATATTACAGCATTCGTGGCTGGGGCGCGGACGGCGTGCCGACCGGCGATACGAAGGGCCGCCTTGGCCTCTGAGTTTCGTGACTGAGTAAGGGCGGCGGGTTCGGACGAGACTGTTCCGGGCCCGCCGTTCCGTTTCAAGGACTGGAGTAACGGATGACCTATGTGATCGTCGGAGCCGGCCCGGCCGGTGTCGAGGCCGCCGAAACGCTGGCCATACACGCGAAGGGCAGCGAAATCATGCTGGTGGGCGGCGAACCCGACCCCCCCTATTCGCGCATGGCGATCCCCTATTTCCTGACCGGCAACATCGAGGATCACGGCACCCATCTGCGCAAGGACGCGAACTGGTACGAGAACTGCGGTATCCATTATCTGCAGGGCCGTGCGGCATCGTTGTCGCCGGAGGAGGCCGTGCTGCGCCTCGAAGACGGCAAGGAACTGAAATACGAAAAGCTGCTGATCGCCACCGGTGCCCGGCCCGTGAAGCCGCCGATCCCGGGGTTGGACCTGGAAGGCGTTCATCACTGCTGGACGCTTGAGGACGTGCGCAACATCAAGGGGCTGACGGGCTCCGACAAGGACGTGGTCCTGATCGGCGCCGGCTTCATCGGCTCGATCATCCTGGAAGCCTTGCTGGAAAGCGGCGCCAACCTGACGGTTGTCGAGGCCGAAGACCGCATGGTGCCGCGCATGATGAACCAGCTTGCCGGCAACCTGATCAAGAAATGGTGTGAGAACAAGGGCGTTACGGTGCTGACCTCGACCCGGGTGTCAGGTGTGGCCAAGGCCGGCGATGGCCGGCTGGAAGTGGATCTCGGCACCGAGAAGAAGACCGTCGACCTTGTGGTCGTGGCGGCCGGCGTGAAGCCCAATGTGGATTTCCTGGAAGGCAGCGGCATCGAGGTGGAGGACGGCGTTATCGTCGATCACCACCTGAAGACCACAGCAGATAATGTCTACGCCGCTGGCGACTGTGCCAAGGGACCGGATTTTTTCGGTGGATGGGATGTCCATGCGATCCAGCCCACTTCGACCGAACATGGACGAATTGCCGGCCTGAACATGGCCGGGAAGAACGTGCCCTTCAGGGGCAGCCTGCAGATGAACGTGCTGGATACGGCGGGGCTGATCTCGACCTCGTTCGGCCGGTTCGAGGGCGTCGAGGGCGGCGAGGCGGCGG
>JBFFGY010000259.1:0-4453 GCA_041557215.1 Alphaproteobacteria bacterium | reverse complement strand
GGGTGGCCGCCATTGTCGAGGCGGGAAAGTTCCGCGCAACAGCCGATTTTGCAGATCTGGCCGAAATGGATGCCATACTGATCTGCGTGCCGACGCCGCTGACCCGCTCGCGCGAGCCCGACCTTTGTTTCGTGATCAGCACCGGCGAAGCGCTGGCACCGCATCTGCGGCCCGGGCAGTTGGTGGTGCTTGAATCGACGACCTGGCCGGGTACGACGACCGAAGTGCTGAAGCCGATACTGGAGTCGGGTGGCCTGCGGTCGGGCGAGGATTTCTACCTCGCCTATTCGCCGGAACGCGAGGACCCCGGCAATCCCGATTTCGGCGCCGCGACAATCCCCAAGGTGGTCGGCGGCGACGGCGAGGCGGCGCTGCAACTGGCCGCGGCTTTATATGGACAGGTAATGGGCCATATCGTGCCGGTTTCCTCCACCGCGACGGCGGAGGCGGTGAAACTGACCGAGAACATCTTCCGCGCCGTCAATATCGCGCTCGCGAACGAATTGAAGCTGGTCTACGACCGCATGGGCATCGATGTCTGGGAGGTGGTGGACGCCGCCAAGACCAAGCCCTTCGGTTATATGCCCTTCTATCCCGGGCCCGGCCTGGGCGGCCACTGCATCCCGATCGATCCCTTCTACCTGACCTGGAAGGCGCGCGAACATGGCTTGTCGACCCGATTCATCGAACTGGCGGGCGAGATCAACACGGACATGCCGCGCCATGTGGTGCGCCGGCTGGCCGAGGCGCTGGATGCACAGACGGGCAGGGGCCTGAACGGCGCGCGTATCCTGCTGGTCGGGCTGGCCTACAAGAAGAACATCGACGATATCCGCGAAAGCCCCTCGCTGGCCATCATCGAACTGCTGGAGGAGCGTGGCGCCACGGTCGATTATTACGACCCCTATGTCGCCGAAATTCCGAAGACACGCGAACATGCATCGCTGGCGCGACGGCGTTCGGTGGGCTGGGACCCGGCAAAGCTGGCATCCTACGACGCGGCATTCATCTCTACCGACCATGACGAGGTCGATTACGCCGGACTGGTCGCGAACAGCCGGCTCGTGGTCGATACGCGAAACGCCACGCGCGATGTTGCGGAGCACCGCGAGCGAATCGTCAAGGCTTAGCGAGTAACTTCCTCAGGCGAACGGCGTTCGCGAAGGCGAAGCCGCCTTCGTCATTGTCGAAATAGCAGTAACAATCGAGGCCGGTGTCCCGCCATTCGGCGATCCGCGCCGCCCAGTCCGCAAGCGCTGCCTCGCCATAGCTGCCGCGATAGGCGCCGTCCGGTCCGTGCAGCCGGACATAGGCGAAGTCCGCCGTGACGTCGAACGGGGGCTGGTGGCCCTCCAGGTCGAAGATGCATAAGGCGGCGTTGTGGCGGGACAGAATGGAACGGGTTTCGTCGCTGATCCAGCTTTCGTCCCTGAATTCGAAAGCGTAACGTCCCTTCGGCGGCAGGGCGTCCAGGAAGGCTTCCAGCCTTTCTGCATTGATCCGCCAATGCGGCGGCAACTGGAACAGGATGGGGCCGCGCTTGTCCGCCAGGGGGGCGACCGAAACAAAGAAGCGGGCGGTGCTTGCTTCCGGGTCCTTCAGTTTCTTCATATGGGTGATGTATTGGCTCGCCTTTACCGCAAACAGGAAGTCGGGCGGCGTATTGTCATGCCAGCTCTGTACCGTCGTCGCTGCCGGCAAGCCGTAGAAGGTGGAGTTGATTTCGACGCTGCCGAGAGACTGCGCGTAATGCGCCAGCCGGCCCCGGCTATCCAGCCCCGGTTCGTAGACCGGCCCGACCCAATGATCGTATTGCCAGCCGGAAGTGCCGATCCAGATGCGCCCGCGCCTTTCCATGCCCGACAATAGGCTGGCCGATTGACCTGCCGCAACGAAGTTGCGTCGCAGGCCCGCTATACAAAGATGGCCAGTTGCACGACAATGGATGTCGCCATGACTGATGCCGTCAGCATTGCCAATTCGTCGGCCGGGGACGCCGCGGCCGCATTCCGGGTGCGCGGGCTGACCAAGGTCTATCGGACCGGCGAGGTGGAGGTGCATGCCCTGCGCGGAGTCGACCTCGACCTGTATGAGGGCGAGATGGCGGCGCTGCTGGGGCCGTCGGGCAGCGGCAAATCCACCTTTTTGAACATTATCGGCGGGCTGGACCAGCCGACGGCGGGAACGGTCTGGTTCAGGGATCATGAACTGACCGCCTACAGCGAGGCGGACCTTACCGCCTACCGAAGGGACCATGTCGGCTTCGTCTTTCAGTTCTATAACCTGATTCCCAGCCTGACGGCGCGGGAGAACGTGTCGCTGGTGACCGAAATCGCGGCCGATCCGATGAAGCCGGAAGACGCGCTGGCGCTGGTCGGCCTGGCACAACGGATGGACCATTTCCCGGCCCAGCTTTCCGGCGGCGAGCAACAGCGGGTTGCCATCGCGCGGGCCATCGCCAAGCGGCCGGACGTGCTGCTTTGCGACGAACCGACCGGCGCGCTGGACAGCAAGACCGGTGTCGTAGTGCTGGAAGCGCTGGAGGCGGTCAACCGCGAACTCGGCACCACCACGGCGCTGATTACCCACAATGCGGGGATGGCGGAAATGGCCCATCGCATCATCCGCTTTGCCGATGGGGCGGTGGTGGAGGTGCGTGTCAATCAAAGCCGGCGCGCGGCCCAGGATCTGGAGTGGTAGCGGAATGGCGTCGCTGGACCGCAAGCTTATCAGGGACTTGCGCCATATCTGGCTGCAAGCGTTGGCCATCGCGCTGGTGATCGGTTGCGGGGTGGCAATGTATGTCATGTCGCTGGGCACCATGCGGTCCCTCGACGAGACGCGGCAGGCCTATTACGAGCGATATCGCTTTGCCCATATATTCGCTTCGGTAAAACGGGCGCCCGAGCGGCTGGCCCGCGAGATCGCCGCCATACCGGGGGTCGCCAGGGTGGAAACCCGTATCGTTGCTTCCGTAACCCTGGACATCGCGGGCATGGTTGAGCCGGCGCGGGGGCTGCTGATCTCGGTACCGCAAGGCCATGAGCCTGAATTGAATGGCCTGCACCTGCGCATGGGGCGCGGGATCCGGCCCGGCGATCTCAATGAAGTCGTGCTCAACGAGGCCTGTGCGGAAGCGCATGCATTGAGGCCGGGCGACAGTTTCCATGCCGTCATCAATGGGCGCAAACGGCGACTGGACGTGGTGGGTCTCGCCCTGTCGCCGGAATATATCTATTCGCTGGGGCCCGGCGCGATGATGCCGGACGACCGGCGTTTCGGGGTGATGTGGGTCGGCCGCGACATGCTGGCTGCGGCCTTTGACCTGGAAGATTCGTTCAACGCGGTCTCGCTTACCATGATGCACGGCGCGTCCGAGTCACGGATCATCGCGGCGATCGACCGCCTTCTCGATCCCTATGGCGGCGCAGGCGCCTATGGCCGGAAGGACCAGACCTCGCACTGGTATATCTCGAACGAAATGGTGCAGCTGGAATCGATGGCGCGGGTGGCGCCGGCGATATTTTTCGGCGTTGCCGCATTCCTGCTCCATATCGTCATTTCGCGGCTGATTGCCACCGAACGCGAACAGATCGGCCTGCTGAAAGCATTTGGTTATTCGGGCCTGGCCATAGGCTGGCATTACACGAAATTCGTGCTGGTCATCGTCGGGCTGGGCATTCTGCTGGGGTTTATCGGCGGCGCCTGGCTGGGGCGCGGCCTGACCGAACTTTACACCGATTTCTTCCGTTTCCCCTTTCTCTATTACCGGATCGAATTCGGAACCTTCGTGATAGCGGCATTGGTCAGCGTCGTGGTGGCCCTGGCGGGAACGCTTTCCGCCGCGCGCCGTGCTGCGAAACTCCCTCCCGCGGTCGCCATGCAGCCGGCCGCGCCGCCGGTCTATCGCCAGACACTGGCGGAACGGCTTGGGCTGACCCCGCGCCTGGGCCAGACTACCCGCATGGTGCTGCGCCATGTCATGCGGCGCCCGGTACGATCCGGCCTGACCTTGCTGGGGATTGCCATGGCGGTGGCTATTCTGATCAGTTCCCTGTTCATGCTGGATTCGATCGAAGAGATTATCGACGTGCAGTTCAACCGCATCAACCGGCAGGACGTAACGGTGAGCCTGGTCGAGGCCAAACCTGCCGAAATAATGCGCGAATTCGAAAGCCTGCCCGGGGTGATGCAGGCGGAACCGGTCCGCGCCGTGGGGGTGCGGATACGCAACGGTCACCTGTTTCGCCGGACCGGCATTATCGGCATGGCGCCGGGCAGCGAGCTGGGGCGGCTGCTTGACCGTAACCTGGACAATGTGCCGATGCCCCCGAAAGGGCTGGTTCTGTCCGCAAAGTTGGCGGAAATTCTTGGGGTGGGGCAGGGCAGCCGGGTCGTTGTCGAGGCGATGGAGGGCCGGCGTCCGGTGGGAGAACTCTCCGTAAGTGCGGTC
>JBFFGY010000258.1:0-4456 GCA_041557215.1 Alphaproteobacteria bacterium | reverse complement strand
GCATGATACCAGAGCGCACCGCCGGTCGGGTCCGTTGAATATCCCCAAAATACCAACCTGGCCAAGACCTGACTTTCCTTCCAGGCCTGAGGGTTTCGCGGTAGATCGCTGCGGCCATCGCACCACCATGAAAACTGGCATTTGTGCCGGCGGTCTTCACCACCCTGCTTGACCACATCGCAAATCTTGTTGGGAAACCCCTTCGCTGCGGCCCTGTTCATGACAACATGGCCGACCGCTACCTTGCCATCCAGTGGCTCGCTCCTGGCCTCGAAATAAATGTTAAGCGCCAGGCAGTTGATTTCTTCCGTTACATCCGCGCGCCCCTCTCCTGGCAGGAGAAGTGCCATCAGAATAGTGGCAAGCGCTATAATCGATCCCTTTGTAAACATCGAATTCCACCCAATCCGTTTGTTGATATTCGGATCCTGCCCCCTGTTTCCGGCAAACCTGCATGCCATTTGTGGAGCTTTCTGGGATTTGTTGTGGCGCCGAGACCTCTCACAGGCTGGCCAAAAAATAAATTTATTAATAAAGTGTTAATATCATTTATTTGTCGGAAACACAATTGTTTTTGATCGTATTTTCGAATAAACGCGAATAATTAATTCTTAACCATATCCGTTTACTATTTTTGTTAACTTTCTTTACATGGTTTTTCAGCCACTTCACGATTTTTGTACTAATTTTCTAATTCTGTTATTTCTTCTTTACGTATATGGAGACAAGAAACAGGCCGATCTTCTTAAAAGAAGAGTCTTTCGAGGACCGAATACAGGTCTTCCCATATCCATGGAATTTTAATTTTCAGCCTGAAATTCATCGCCATATTCACCTCAAGTAAAGGAATTGGCCTCTAGGCTGTACGAAGTGACTCGCCAGGACAGATGGTTTCGAAATCAAAGATGACCGCCATTACCACCGACTACTTGGGACGCTCCGCCATCAGGATGCCGCTGGCCGTATTCTGGCCTGCGATCTTTCTTGTTGCCGCCTGGATGGCCGCTGCAAATTCGGACCATATGCCGAAAGTCCTCCATCCCCTGTTTGTCTACATCCCCTACGCGGTAGCCTTGGTCGGTGCGATTATCGGCTGGCGCTTCAACCGCAGCAGGCTTGTTTTCTCGCTGATCGCTGTTGCGTTGGGCCACTGGATGCTGACCGGACCGGCAAGCAGCATCCGGCCCGGCAGTTCCGCCGAGGTGGGATACGTGGCCTACGCGCTGATGTTCCCCATTGGCCTGTTGGCGCTGTCGTTATTGAAGGAACGCGGATTGCTGACCCGGCACGGCATCATGCGGGCAGCCATATTCGCCGGACTGGCCATTATCGTGCTGGCGTTGGCCGCCGCAGACCACTGGCTGGTTAAAGACATTGCCATTACGGTTCAGAAGACCACCGTCAAACTGCTCTCAACGCCGATGGTGCCGAACAGATGGATTCCGGCAACGGGAATTCCCGAACCGGCGACCGTGGCCTTCGCGGCAACCGTGATCTATTTTGTCGGCCGGCTTATCCTGCTGGGCAACCCGCCCCTGGAAAGCGGTGCGCTTGGCGGGCTGCTGGCGGGCCTGATGGCGCTTCACTTCGCTGGCGACAACCTGGCCGTATCGGCATTCTTTACCGCGGCCGCCGTTTCCATGCTGACCGCGGCAATCCAGGACGGTTACCGGTTGGCCTTCGTCGACGAGTTGACCGGCCTTCCGGCTCGCCGGGCGCTGACCATGGAAACCATGAAACTCGGCCAGCGCTATGCCATCGCGATGCTCGACGTCGACCATTTCAAGAAATTCAACGACACATACGGCCACGACATAGGTGACCAGGTCTTGCGCATGGTCGCTGGGCGTATGCAGCGCGTTGCAGGTGGCGGCCGCCCGTTCCGTTACGGCGGCGAGGAATTCACCGTGGTCTTCCCGGGCAAAACTGCCGAAGAGGCCCTGCCGCATCTCGACGCCTTGCGGCAGAGCATCCAGGATTCCGGCTTCACGATTCGCGCCAAGGACCGTCCGAAGGCAAAGCCGACGAAAAATGCCAAGAATGGCGGCGGAAAGCGCGTTTCCGTGACAATCAGCATCGGTGTCGCGGAACGATCGGAGAAACAGCCCAATCCGGATTCCGTTATCAAGGCCGCCGATCAGGCGCTTTACCGCGCCAAGAAGGCCGGCCGGAACCGGGTTGCCACCTGACCCCTATTCCGGTTTAAACAACTGTTCGATCACGTCGCCAATATCCTGAAAGGATAAGGGTGCGGGCTTCTTGCCGATGGCGTCGGTTATGATCTCGCCCTCGTCCGATTTTGCGGCAATCCGTGCCGCCGCACCGCCGGCAGGCGCGCGATAGACGTCGGCCATGAAATCATGCCAGATACGAGCCGGCAACCCGCCGCCACTTAGCCCAGGGACAGGCTTGTTGTCGTCCCGCCCAACCCACACACCGACCACCAGATCGTCCGTGAAGCCGATGAACCAGCCATCGCGATTATCTTCGCTTGTGCCGGTCTTGCCTGCCGTCGGCCGGCCTATATCTGCGGCCCTGCCCGTTCCTTCCTTCACTGCGGCAATCAGCATGTCCAGCATTTCGTCGCGCCGCCATGGCCGGTCGGCCCGGGCCGCCTTCGATAGTCCGTCGCGGCGATACACGGTCTCGCCCCTGCCGCGAACTTCACGGATGCCATAGGGTTCGATACGCCTTTGGTCGGCCGCAATCGCCGCGTAGGCCCCTGTCATTTCCACCAACGTAGCTTCGGAACTTCCCAGCGGCATGCTGGCCGTCGGCCGAATGTCCGATCGCACCCCCATGGCCCGAGCCACCTCTATCACCTTTTCCCGCCCCAGATGCTCGCTCAGCTTTACAGCCACGGTATTGATCGAACTGGCGAATGCCGTCCGCAAGGTGACCTTTCCGGCAAACGAACCGTTATGGTTCCGCGGCCGCCAGCCATCGATCTCGATCGGCTCGTCCATCGCCAGGCTGTCCGGCGTAAAGCCGGCATCCAGGGCCGCCAAATAGACAAACAGCTTGAAGGCGGATCCCGGCTGACGCTTGGCCATTGTCGCCCTGTTGAACTGGCTGGCGCCGTAATCCCGGCCGCCGACCATGGCGACAACCGCGCCATCCAGGGTCATTGCCACAAGCGCGGCCTGCATCGAATCCTCTTCATCGCCCATTATCCCGGACCAGCGCGCCATCGTATTTTCCGCGATGGCCTGCACTTCCGGGACCAGCGTCGTCTCGACGACCAGATCGGCGGTCATCGGCCCCAGAAGCCGGCGCGTTTCCTCGTCAGCCCAATCCGCAAAATAGTTCCAGCCAGGATGCACGTCTGGCGCAACCGCCAGTGTGGCGGGATTTTCCTTCGCCTCGCGGGCCTGTTGCTCGTCTATATAGCCCTGCTCCGCCATCAGCCTCAGCGCGTCGGATGCCTGCGCCTGGGCCGCCTCAAGGCTGCGAACCGGCGAATACCAGGATGGCGCCTGGATAAGGCCGGCCAGCATGGCCGATTCGGCCAGGGTGAGGTTCCGCGCGGACTTCCGAAAATAGCGCCAGGAGGCCGCATCGACACCATAGGCTCCGGCGCCGAAGTAGATCTGGTTGAGGTAACGGGCAAGGATTTCGTCCTTGCTGAGCCTGTTTTCCAGCCAGAGCGCCAGCATCATGTCCTGGATTTTTCGCTTTACCGTACGGTCCTGTGTCAGGAAATAGGTCTTGGCAAGCTGCTGGGTTATCGTGCTCCCGCCCTGCCGTACATCGCCGGCCTTGATGTTGGCAAGGATTGCCCGGGCAATGCCCCTGATGTCTATACCGGGATGGTCATAGAAGCGGCGGTCTTCAACGGCGATCACCGCGTGAACAAGATGCGGCGGTAATTGCTCTACCGTCAGCCAGTCGCCCTTGTAGATGCCCCGGCTGGCAAAAACCTCTCCATCGTCGGCCTTGATCAGCATCGAGGGCCGGTCGGGCTCATCCATGAAGCCGTCCGGCAGGGGCAGCGTGTAGGCGAAATATCCGAGCGTCGCCATGACCGAAATGGCCCCGGCCATCAGCACCAGAAATACGTCCTTCCAGCCAAACCGTCGGCCTGAAACAGCCTTCGGTCCGCCTCTGCGACTTAACGAAATCATCCTGTTGATCCTGCCCACAAGCACTGCCGGACACCCCGGCACTCTCAGGGCCTATCGATAACAGGCATTTTGCGCGTAATTATGGCATGGCCATGGCAAGATTGCGCGCCACGCCAAAAGACAAGGCCCCGCATATGGCAGGGCCTTGTCCGTAACTGCCGGCTTGCAGGCTAGTGCTCGAGTCCCAGAACCTTCATCGCCTGATGCAGGGCGTCTTCCGACTCCTTGTGTTTTCCGGCCTTGTGAAGTGCTTCTCCCTTGTCGCGCAATTCCTTCGCCTCGGCGTTGCTCTGCTGGGCAAGCGCGGCATCAATCAGCTTCACATCCTTGGG
>JBFFGY010000257.1:0-4463 GCA_041557215.1 Alphaproteobacteria bacterium | reverse complement strand
TTGAAATTGCCCGCATCGCCCGTGGCGTCGATGATGAAACGCTGGAGCGCGAGCCCAGCCTGATGACCATCATCAATTCCAACTCGCCGCTGAAGCTGGACGACTTCATGTGCGGCGGCATCATCGAGATGGGCCGGCGCAACCAGCTCGTGGTGCTGACGCCCTTCACCCTGGCCGGCGCGATGGCCCCGGTCACCATCGCCGGGGCGGTGACGCAGCAGAACGCCGAGGCGCTGGCCGGGCTGGTGCTGTGCCAGGCCGTGCGGCCCGGCGCACCCTTCGTCTATGGCGGATTCACCTCGAACGTCGACATGAAGTCAGGTGCGCCGGCCTTCGGCACGCCGGAATATATGCAATCGGCGCTGCTGGGCGGGCAGTTGGCGCGGCGTTACGGCCTGCCTTACCGGTCGTCGAACGTCTGCGCCGCCAATACGCTGGATGCCCAGGCGGCCTACGAGTCGGTGTTTTCGCTGTGGGGCGCGACCATGGGCGGCGTGAATATCGTGAAGCATGCGGCGGGATGGATGGAGGGCGGGCTGCAGGCCTCCTTCGAGAAGATGGTGCTGGATGCCGATCTGCTGCAGATGGTGGCGGCCTTCATGACGCCGCTGGACGTCAGCGAGGACGCGCTGGCCATCGACGCCATGCGCGAGGTAGGCCCCGGCGGCCATTTCTTCGGCGCGGCCCATACCATGGCGCGCTATACCGACGCGTTCTACCAGCCGATGATCTCCGACTGGCGGAATTACGAGAGCTGGCAGGAGGCCGGCAGCCCGACCGCCTACGAGAAGGCGAACCGGCTCTACAGGCAGTTGCTCGACGAATACGAGCAGCCGGCGATCGAGCCGGAAAGGCGGGAGGAACTGGAGGCCTTCGTCGCGCGGTGCAAGGAAGAAGGCGGCGCGCCGACCGATTTCTGACATCCGTCACGGCTATTGTCGCCTCTGGAATGTGGGAGTAACCTGCAGCTCTCGGCGCCGATTCAACGCCGAACCCAATCGCATAACGATCGATAATCGTTCCTTGAACAGGGAGAAACAGGCAGATGAATGTCATGGATAGGCTGCGGCTGCGCGGCATGTTGGTGGCTGCGGCAATGATGGCGGCCACCTTTGCAGGCGCCGGCCAGGCGACGGCCGAATCGGTACTGCATGTCGGCAATATGGGCGAACCGGCCTCGCTGGACCCGCATTACGTTTCGGGTACCTGGGAAAACCGCATCGTCGGTGACATGTTCCTGGGACTGACGACGGAAGGGCCGGACGGCAAGACCGTGCCGGGGGCGGCCGAAAGCTGGACCATCAGCCCGGACGGGCTGGTTTACACCTTCAAGTTGCGCAAACACTCCTGGTCGGACGGCGAACCGGTCACCGCGGAGGATTTTGTGTATGCAATGCGCCGGATCCTGCTGCCGGATACGGCGGCGGAGTATGCATCGCTGCTCTATACCGTGAAGAATGGCGAGGCGGTGAACACCGGCAAGGCGAAGCCCGAGGAACTCGGCGTTCGGGCGGTGGATGCCGGCACCCTGGAGATTACCCTGGAAGGGCCCACACCCTATTTCCTTGACCAGTTACCCCATTATACCGCCTATCCGGTGCCGAAGCATGTGGTCGAAGCGCTGGGCAAGGACTGGAGCAAGCAGGGGAATATCGTTTCGAATGGCCCCTATATGCTGCAGGAATGGGTGCCGAACGATCACATAACGCTGGTCAGGAACCCGGAATTCTATGCCGCGGACAGCGTCAGCATCGACAAGGTGGTGCTCTATCCGCAGGAGGACCGCACCGCGGTCCAGAAACGCTTCCGGGCCGGCGAAATCGACGTTGCCACGGACTTCGCCTCCGACCAGATCGACTGGCTGAAAGCCAACATGCCCAAGGAAACGCGGATCGCGCCCTATCTCGGCATCTATTACTATCCGATCAATACCCGAAAGCCGCCCTTCGACGACAAGCGGGTGCGCCAGGCTCTGTCCATGGCGATCGACCGCGACGCGATCGTCGACAAGGTGATGAAGACCGGCGAGATCGCCGCCTACAGCTTCGTGCCGCCGGGCACGCTCAATTATGGCGAACCGTCCTATGCGCCGTTCAAGGGGCTGAGCCAGGAAGAGCGGGTCATGCGCGCCAAGGGCATGCTGGCGAATTCGGGTTTCGGGCCGGACAATCCGCTTAAACTGCAGCTTCGCTACAACACCTCGGAAAACCACAAGCGCATCGCGGTGGCGGTGGCTGCCATGTGGAAGGCGGTCGGCGTTCAGGCGGAGCTCTTCAACAGCGAGGTCAAGGTCCATTACGCCGACCTGAAGCAGGGGAATTTCGATGTCGCCAGGGCCGGCTGGATTGCCGACTACAACGATCCGCAGAACTTCCTGTATCTGCTGGAGACGCGGACCGGCGCCAACAATTATGGCGGTTACTCGGTGAAGGAGTTCGACGACCTGATGATGGAGGCGTCGAAAACCAATGACATGGCGCAGCGCGCCGAGCTTCTGGCGAAGGCGGAAGCGATCGCCATGGAGGATCAGCCGATCATCCCGATCTATTACTATGTCTCCAAGAACCTCGTCTCGCAGAAGGTCAAGGGCTGGGTGGACACCGTCAACGATATCCATCGCTGGCGTTATCTCAGCATCGAGCCCTGATCAAGGGCCCAGGGGCGGCCGGGCGCAATCGCATCCGGCCGCCTCGCGCTTTCTCCTGTCGCAATGCATCGTTACATCCTCGGCCGCCTGATCAGCGCGATCCCCACTTTGCTGGTGGTGGTTACCGTCGCCTTCTTCATGATGCGAATCGCCCCCGGCGGCCCGTTCGACCGGGAGCGCGCGCTGCCGCCCGAGATCGAGGCGAACGTCCTCAAGGCCTATAACCTCGACAAGCCCCTGGCGCAGCAGTACCTGGACTATGTCGCCAATCTGTTCCGCGGGGATTTCGGGCCATCCCTTAAATTCCGGGATTTTTCCGTCAATGACCTGATTTTCGGCGGCTTCGGCGCCAGCTTCCAGATCGGCTCCATGGCGCTGCTGCTGGCGCTGCTCTGCGGCATATCGTTGGGAACCGTGGCGGCGCTCCGCCAGAACAGCCGCACCGATTATTTCGTCATGACCTTCGCCATGACCGGTATCGCCATCCCCAACTTCGTCATGGCGCCGATGCTGACGCTGATCCTTGGCGTCTACCTGTCGCTGTTGCCGGTGGCGGGCTGGGGCGGCGGGGCCGCCGTCAACAAGATCCTGCCGGTACTGGCCCTGGCCCTGCCGCAGATCGCCTATATCTCGCGGCTGACCCGCGGCAGCATGGTCGAGGTGCTGAATTCCAATTTCATCCGCACGGCGCGCGCCAAGGGGCTGCGCGAAAGGATTGTCGTGGCCCGTCATGCACTGCGCGGCGCGCTGCTGCCCGTACTGTCCTATCTCGGCCCGGCGGCGGCCAACATCGTCACCGGCTCGGTGGTGATCGAGTCGATCTTCGACATACCGGGCATCGGCCGCTATTTCGTGCTTGGCGCGCTGAACCGTGACTATCCGCTGGTGATGGGGACGGTGGTTTTCTATGCGGTGCTGATCATCCTGCTCAACCTGATCGTCGACCTGCTCTATGCCTGGCTCGACCCCAAGGTGAGGCTGGACTGATGGTCGATCTGTCGCAAAAGCCGGGCGCGCCGGAACTGCCGGAGGAGATCGAGGGCCGCAGCCTGTGGCGCGATGCCCGCGACCGCCTGTTGCGCAACCGCGCAGCCGTCGGGGCAATGATCCTGCTGGCGATCATCGCACTGCTGGCGCTCTTCGCGCCCTGGCTCAGCCCCCATCCGTATGACGAAATCTACTGGGACCGCATCCAGGCGCCGCCGGATTTCGCAAATGCCCACTGGTTCGGAACCGACGGCAACGGCCGTGACCTGTTCGTGCGCACGCTTTACGGCGCGCGGGTGTCGCTGATGGTCGGCATCCTCGCCACCGGGGTCAGCCTGATCATCGGCGTCAGCTGGGGCGCCACGGCCGGTTTCTTCGGCGGGCGCATCGACAATGCCATGATGCGTTTCGTCGACATCATGTATTCGCTGCCCTTCATGTTCTTCGTGATCCTGCTGATGGTTATCTTCGGCCGCAACATCTGGCTGATCTTCATCGCGCTGGGCGCGGTCGAATGGCTGACCATGGCACGCATCGTGCGCGGCCAGACCCTGTCGGTGAAGCGGCGCGAATTCATCGAGGCCGCCCATGCCGCCGGCGTCGGCAGCTTCACCATCATCTTCCGCCATATCGTGCCCAACGTGCTGGGTCCCGTGATCGTCTACATGACCCTTACGATCCCGCAGGTGATCCTGACCGAAAGCTTCCTGTCCTTCCTGGGGCTGGGGGTGCAGGAGCCGCTGACCAGCTGGGGCGTGCTGATATCGGAAGGCGCGCGGGTCATGGAAACCGCGCCCTGGATGCTGGTTTTCCCGGCCGTGTTCCTGGC
>JBFFGY010000256.1:0-4465 GCA_041557215.1 Alphaproteobacteria bacterium | reverse complement strand
GCCGATATCGGCCCAGTGCGCCAGGTTAACGGCAAACGCCCGGATCACGCCATCGACGAAAACCGGCCGGATCGCCTTGACGTCGGGCAGATGGTTGCCGCCGACCTCCGGCAGATTGAGGAACCAGACATCGCCGGGGGCAAGGCGCTCCTTGGGCACGCGTTTCAGGAACTCGCGCACGGTGAAGCTCATCACCCCCATATGCATCGGGATGTCGCGGCCCTGGGCGATCAGCTGCCCATCCGCATCGGTTAGCGCCGAGGACAGGTCACCCGCCTCGCGCAGCAGTGGCGAACGCGCCGAGCGCATCACCACCAGCGACATTTCCTCGGCGCAAGCGGTCAGCGCGTTGCGGATCACTTCCAGGGTGACGGGATCGACGGCAATCGTCATGGCGCTGCTCCCGTTTCGATTTGCAGATGGCCCGCCGCGTCGGGCGTCAGCATCGCGCCCGGGGGCAGAACCACCGTCGACCAGTCGTCCTCGATGATGGCCGGCCCGGCTATAGCCTTGCCCGGCGCTAGCCTCGCGCGGTCGTAGCGTGGTGTGGCTACCGCGTCTCCACCGTCGAAACAACAGGAGGTGGTCTTGGTCGGCGCGGCGCCACCCAGGGCTTGCTTTGCCCGCCCTTCCGCGGTCGTCCGCGGGATCGACAGGCGTTGCCGGATCGCCACCAGTTCCCAGGGCTCTTCGGTCGCGAAGCCGTAGAACTGCTGATGGCGTTTCAGGAATTCCTCGCCGAGGCGCGCCGGATCGTTGTAGGCCGGGTCGGGAATCTCGATGGCATAGCTCTGGCCGCTGTAGCGCACCGAGGCCACCTCCTCGATCCGCATCTCGGCCTCGCCATGGCCCGCTGCGAGCAGCGGCGTCGCCAGTCGGGCACGCAGGATGTTTCTCGCCTCCTCCAGCCGCGATGCGTCCCACTCGCCAACGGCCATGCGCAGCGTGCGCTGCTGGGAATAGCTCATCTCCGCGCTGGCGCAGCCCAGGGCTGAGAACATGCTGGAACTGGCCGGCACCAGCACCTTCGTTATGCCAAAGGCACGCGCCACCTCTACTGCATGCATCGGCCCCGCTCCGCCAAAGGCGATCAGGGTGCATTGCCGCCCGTCGATGCCGCGTTCCACGGTGATGCGCCTGAGCGCGCGGACCATCGCCGAATTGGCGACCCGCACCACCCCCAGCGCCGCTTCCCGCTCGCCCATCCCCATGTCGGCGGCCAGGGGAGCAATCGCCCGTCGGGCAGCTTCCATATCGAGCTTAAGCCCACCACCGACGATTCGGTCCGTGTCCATGTAGCCCAAGAGCAGATTGGCATCGGTGACGGCGGGGCTGTCCCCACCCTTGCCGTAGCAGGCGGGCCCGGGGTCAGCGCCCGCGCTTTCGGGGCCGACCAGCAGCGCACCATGGTCCAGCCGCGCGATCGAGCCGCCGCCGGCGCCGATCGATTCCACTGCCACCATGGGCTGCCGCAAAGGCCGGCCACCCAGCGCGCGGTCACTGGAGATCTGCGCCTGGCCGTCCAGGATCAGGCAGACATCGGTCGTGGTCCCACCCATGTCGAAGCTGATCGCCTGGTCGATGCCAAGCTCCGCGGCGATCCGGCCCGCGGCCGCGACCCCGGCGGCCGGGCCCGACATCGCCAGCCCCAGCGGCAAATCGCGCAGCACATCCGGCGAGGCCATGCCGCCGGCGGAATGGAACAGATGCAGCCGCGAGCCTTCGGGCTTCGCCCCTTCCAGCCGGTCCAGATAACCCGCGGCCAGCGGCATGACGCTGGCGCTCAGCACCGTGGTCGCCGTGCGCTCATATTCGCGGGCTTCCGGGTTCACTCGATTCGATAACGCAACGAAGGAGAATTTTTCGGCCAGACGCCGGCCGAGTTCCTCCTCATGTGCCGGGTTGGCATAGGCGTGCAACAGCGATACCGCCACAGCCTCGGCGCCGCTCGCTTCCAGCTTTTCGACAAGATCGTCAAGCCCGTCCGGCGTCAGCGGCTTCAGGACCTTTCCGTCATGGTCCATGCGTTCGGCAACTTCGAAACGGCGCTCTGCCGGTGCCTGTGGCTCGATCTTGGGCGGCAGGTCCAAACGATAGAGATGCACGCGGTTCTGGCGCCCTATTGCCAGGCTATCGGAAAACCCCTCGGTGGCGACCAGCGCCACCTTCGCCAGATGCCCCTCGACGATGGCGTTGGTGACCATGGTGGTGCCGTGGATCAGGTCGGAAACATCTTCCCAGGCCAGCCCGACAGCGGCCAGCGCCTCGACGAGGCCAGCCACCCGGTCGTCCAGCCGGGTTTCGACCTTAGCGTTGCGGACTTCGCCGGATGCGGAATAGAGCGCGACCACATCGGTGAATGTGCCGCCGATATCGATCCCTGTCTGCCATCCCTGGGTCATGACGACCTCACGAAAAGTTCCGTTTTACGGAAAAAGTTTTCGTATTTCGGAAATTGTGCTATAGGCCAGTTCGGAAGTCAAAGGGAATCTTGGGACAGGATCGTGATCGAAGCCAAGGGCGTTCTCAGCCGCTATGCCTTGATACTGGACCAACTGGCCGCCGCGCCGGAGGGGTTGACCCTGACCGAAATAATGCAGGCTACAGGCCTGCCGCGCGGCACCGTCCACCGCCTGCTGGGCGCGCTGCTGGAGGTCGGCTATATTGAGCAGGTCGAGGGGCGCAAGGTCTATCTGCTGGGTACGCGCCTGTTGCATATGCTGCATCTCGGCACGCCGTCGGAAATGATAGGACGGCTGGTGCGCCCGGTCCTCAACAGACTGGTGGCGCGATTTCGCGAGACCGCCTTCCTGGCCCGGCTGGAGGGCAGCGAGGTGCGCTCCGTCGCCATGGCAACCCCGCCCAGCACTGAACAATCATATGTCCAGCCGGGCCGCGAGATGCCCATCCACGCGGCGGCTTCCGGCAAGGCGATCTTCGCCTTCCAGAACGAAAACGCGGTCACCGAGGCCCTGTCAAAACCGTTGGAAAAATTCACCGACAAGGCAATCACCGACCCCATGGCCGTTCGGGCAGAACTCTCTGGGGTCCGCCGGCGCGACTATGCCGTCTGCGACGAGGAACTTGACCCCGGCATTTACAGCTACGCCTGCCCGGTCCATATGGGGGAAACCGGGGTCATATACAGCATCGGCCTGGTCGGCCTGACCGACCGGTTGCACCGATATCCCGCAGAAGAAATCGTCGCCGCCCTCCACGAAGCGGCAACGGAAATCGCAACCTTGCTGTCGAGACATTGAGCATGGCCAGGGAATTCACCTTGCAGATCGCCACAATGGGCCGCCATGGCGAAGGGACCGCAGAGGGGCCCAACGGCACGGTCTACCTGCCTTACTGCCTGCCCGGCGAAACCGTGCGCGCGGCCATCGACGGGAAGCATGCGCGGCTGATGGAGGTATTGGAACCAAGCCCGGACAGGGTCCAGCCCCCCTGCCCCCATTTCGGCAGATGCGGCGGCTGCAGGCTGCAGCATTGGCGCCACGGGGCCTATGCCGACTGGAAACGGGGACTGGTCGAGACCGCGCTGAAACACCGAGATATCGAGGCGCCGGTGAACGATCTCGTCGACGCCCATGGCGCGGGCCGTCGGCGGGTGACGCTGCATGTCCTGTTCGCCGGGGGCCGCGTATTGGCCGGTTTCATGGCAGGGCGCAGCCACCGATTGGTCGACCTCGAGGCCTGCCCCATCCTCTGCCCGGACCTGGCTGATGCGCCAGCCATCGCGCGCGAGCTTGGCGCAGCGGTGAAGGGGCATGCGGAGAGCTTCGACATATTGATCACTGCCAGTGAGACCGGCCTGGATTGCGACCTGCGCGGTCGCATTCCCGACCATCCGGATATCCAGATGGATCTCAGCGAGACGGCCCAGCGGCTGGACCTCCCGCGCGTCACCGTCAATGGCGATCTGGGGCTGGAGCGCCGCGCGCCGATGCTGTCGGCCGGAACCGCGCGCATCCCGCTGCCGCCGGGCGCCTTCCTGCAAGCGACCGCACTGGGCGAGGAGACGCTGGCGCATCTTGTGTTGGAAGGCATCGGCGAGGCAGCACGCGTCGCCGACCTGTTCTGCGGCATCGGCCCCTTCGCGCTACGCATCGCGGAAGGCGCACCGGTTCTGGCCGTGGACAGCGACGAACCGGCCCTGCGCGCGCTCGACCGCGCCGCCCGCGCCGTACCCGGCCTGAAGCCCGTCACGACCGAGCCGCGCGACCTGTTCCGCAACCCGATGACGCCGCGCGAGCTCGACCGTTACGAGGCCGCGATCTTCGACCCGCCCCGCGCCGGCGCGGAGGCCCAGGCCCGCGAATTTGCCCAGTCGAAGGTCCCGACCGTCGTCGCCGTCTTCTGCGACCCGGCAACACTAGCCCACGACCTCGCGATGCTGGTGGAAGGCGGCTACCGCATCGAAAGCGTCACCCCGGTGGACCAGTTCAAATACGCCGCCCAT
>JBFFGY010000255.1:0-4527 GCA_041557215.1 Alphaproteobacteria bacterium | reverse complement strand
CTTTCGATCCCGGCCTCGCGGGCTCCAGGATCGCAACGCTGTCTTCGCCGGCGATGATGATACCGGTAACGACCATATCCGGCAGGGAATCGCTGGCCGTTTCCGGGGCCGGGGCGGCCTCCTCCTCGGCAGGCAGCCGGTCGGGGTTGAACAACGGCCTCAGCGCGATGACCTCGAAACGGCTCTCCGGCGGCGGCGCGGTCACAGAGTCCTGAGTCTGCGCCCCCTGCATCGCCTCCGTCGAAATCGGTATCGACCCCATCTGGCCACCGGCGCCCAGGCGCAATAAGAAAAGATCCGGGTCGCTGTAATAAAGGCCGAGCATCCCGCCCCCGGCCACCGCGACGAGAAAGAGGATGAGGGCGGCGACCCGTCCGCCGGCACGGCGCCGCCGGATCATGGCTTCGCCCCCCCGACATAGCCGGCCAGGTCGAACCGGACCAGCAACAGATACTGCGAGGCCCCGGCCTGACGCGACGGATTGCGCGCAATCCGCCCGCCGCTTCGCGAGCGTATCTCCAGATTGTCGATGAACAGCAAGGTCGGCGCAGTCTCCAGCCCATAAAGGATTTTCAGCAAGGCGTCCGTATCGCCCTCCATCGCCACGCGCACCGAAATCCGGCGGAATCCCTCTTCGTCCTCCGGCGGCAGGATCTGCGTGCTGCGCAAGACCACCCCGTTGGCGGACGCGATCTTGCCCAGGCGGTTCTGCAGGTCGGCCGCGGCCAATGCATCGTTGGCGCCCGTCAACTGGCGCGTGCGCGCAGTCGGGTCCTGCTCCAGCCGCTTCAAATCCGCCTTCAGAAGCGGAATCCGCGCGGCCATGGAGCGCAGTTTTGGAAGCTGTTCTTCCGCCTGCGCCACGGTTTCCCGATAGTCGGCAAACTGCACCAGCAGCGGCTGCGCAATGCCCAACCACAGCGCAAGGCAGAGCCCGGCCAGGATGCCCAGCGCCAGAAGGCGGCTTACGATCGGCGGCAGCGTTCGGTTCATTTTCCCGCGCCCGGCGCATCCGCCAACTCAAAGCTGAGATCGAAGCGTTCGGCCTCTATGCCGGGCACCCTGGTCACCGGCGAAGAGAAGCTGGCATTATGAAAGGCTGGCCCGCGCTCGACCAGTTCCAGCACGGTCGAAGCCGCCGGCGTATAGCCCCGCGCGCGAACGCTGGCGCCGCGCACATGAAGTTCGAACAGCCATGTATCGTCGGGAAGCAACATCGTCAGATCCGCGAGGACGGCGGTCATCATCGGCGCCTCGCCCTTGCGTCTTACCAGGAAACTTCCGGCCCTTGTCTTCAGGTCCAACTCGTCGCGCAAGTTCGCGGCGGCCAGCGCACCCTTGCGGGCATCGGCCACTTCGGCCTCGGCTTCCTGCGCCGCGAGGCGCTGCGCCTCCAGGGGGAACCAGACAGCCGCCGACAGCAGGGCCACAGCCAGCAACGCCAGCAGGGCCAGGCCCAACTGACCGGCCCGCGACGGCCCGGCCTTTTCGCCGCCGGAAAGATCGAATGCCGGATCCGCCGGATCGTCGACCCCCGCCACCGTAACCGCCACCGGTTTCAGGCCCCAATCGGCGGCCCGGGCCAGCAACCTGTCCACGGCTTCGACCGGGGCCACCAGCAGTTCGACCGTCATGCGCTGGCGGGCGGAGTCGCGATGGGCGATTCGGTAGTCGTAGCGCGCCTGTTCCGGCCGATAGGGGGTCTGGCGATCGAGCTCGAACCACAGCAGTTCCCCCAGCCCCTCTTCGGCGGCCAGCGGCAGGTCCAGCGTCTTGCGCAAGGCATAGCTTGGCTCCAGCGCCAGCACGATATCGGCGCCTTTATGCCCATGATCCGCCATGGCGCGCAACAGGGTTTCGCGCAGCGCGTCCGTGGGCTGGTCCAGGTCAAATCTTGCAAATTCGGCGCGCCCATCCACGTCGGCATGGCTGGCCACAAGTTGGCCGGCGCTGATTTCGAGGCAGACCACGCCGCTATCGCCGGCGAACACACGGCGTAACGCGCCGGGCACGAGCCCGGAAAGCTCGCCCAGCCACCAGCTGAAGAACCGGGACGGAAGACGTCCCGCCTGAGTTACCGCCGCCCGCATCGCGCGCGCCCTTCCTCCATGTATCCGCCGTCAGAATAGCACGCCAGGCGCCCATGTCGCCAACCCGTCATGATCATCTCTTCACGCCGGTTCATCTCTTTTTGCACCATGCAGCCGTCGCGCCCGGCATGCAGCCCGGCAGTGTGGTAATCCGGTTCCGCACCAGCAGGTCCGGCCAGCCGGACCCGCGCGCGTCGGCGAATGTCACCCGCAGCCGAACAAGCGCCGGCAACTGATTGCGGCCGCGCCAATCGTTCAGCCAGCCGCCTGCATCGTCCTGCATGCTTGCCCAATAGGCTAAATCGGCCTCGGCAATGCCGTCCAGCAGCAGATGGATCTCGTCCTCTTCCTGCCCGGGCAAGCTGTCGCCCAACGCATCGCCGCCCCAGGGCCGGCGTTTCAGGATCAGGCGCCTGTCCGTTCCGCCTTCGCCATCGACGATGGCCAGTTCCATCCGTTGCATTCCACCCAGTCCGAAATGCGGCGCCAGCGGCGCCACAAACACCAGCAATTCGCCATCCCCCTCATAGGCCAGGGCCAACTCGCCCGGCGCCCCCATCTGAATGGGCGCCGCCTGGGCCAGTTCGCGGGCCAGAAAGGACCTTACAACCTGCCGATGACTGTTGTCCCCGGCCTTGTCGGTTACGGTTTCCCAGGTCCGCGCGCCGAGGCGCACACCACCCAGCGCCATGGCCGACAGCAGTCCTAGCAGCATCAGCGCGACGAGCAATTCCATCAGCGTAAAGCCCGCCATGCCGCCGCGGGATCCTGATTTCCGCCACCTCATCGCCGAACCAACCTTACGGTCGAGAGCGACACCGAACGATTGTCGAGCGCGCCCCAGGATACGGTCACCCGTACCGCTATCGGGCGGAAGCCGTTTTCGCCCGCGGATTCTTCCAGATCGGGCATCGGCGCGGTCTCCACGCTCCAGCGGTATCCATCCTCGGTCTCGCCCGTCTCGACCCCGATGCCGTCCAGCCCATGCGCGTCCACCAGGGCCAGTTGCGCCTGCCCCAATGCCGTGGCGTGGGCATAGTCCTCGCCCAGCCGCACCGACCGCAGCGAGCCGGAAAACAGGGTCATCAGGGCGCCCAGCGAAAAGGCCAGGATCAGGAAGGCGACGAGCACCTCGATCAGCGTAAAACCCTTGCTGGATACCCGCCCGATGCGCATTCATTCCTCCAACGAGACAGAGCCGGTCAGCCAGTCCACGGCAACGACATACTGCCTATTGCCCCGTGCCAGCGTCACCCTGCCGCCGGTCGCGCTGCCGTCGGGAAAGAACCGGATCCGGCCCGTGCTTTCGTCCTGCAATTCCGAGCGCGCGGTATAGAGCGACAGCGACAATTCTTCCGGCAGGGTTTTCCTGGGGCCGGCCGCGCCAACCTGGTAGGCATGCTTTTCGATATCGAGGACAAAGACCTCGCTTTGGAACTGGGCGACCGCCCGGCTGCGTGTCTGGCGCAACGCCGACGCGACCTCGATCGCGGCGGCGCGTGTTTCCGCGCCCGGCCGCCGGTCGCCGGCCACCAGGGGAATCGCCGCCAGCACCAGCCCGATAATGGCCAGCGTGACCAGCACCTCCATCAATGTATAGCCGCGCGACACGTCGTCCGCCTACCAGCTGGTGATGTCGGCCGCCTCGCCCTCGCCGCCGGTCGTCCCGTCGGAGCCATTCGACCAGAGATCGTATTCCCCATGGTCGCCGGGCGCCCTGTATTCGTAAGGATTGCCCCAGGGGTCGGTAAGGGATTCGCGCTTCTTCAGATAGGGCCCAGCCCAGCGGTCGAGCCCGGGCGGCTGCGTAACCAGCGCTTCCAGCCCTTCTGCCGTCGAGGGGTAATGACCGAGATCGAGCCGGTACATATCGAGAATGGTTCCCAATTGCTCCACCTGGATTCCCGCCGCCTGAACGCGCGACTTGGAAAGGTGGTTGAGATACATGGGCACGGCAATCACGGCGATCGTCGCAAGGATGGCCATCACCACAAGCAGTTCCATGAGCGTGACGCCGCGGCTGCCACAGGGGTTGACGCTGTTTTTGCCCGACCTGCGACGGACAATGGCGCGAAGATAATCAGTAAACGATTTCATTGACACTGAGGAATGCTCCCAAGACTGAGGCTATGATTATGGCGATCACGAGACCGAGGCCGATGGTCAAGAGCGGCACCAGCAGCGCCATCAGGCGCTTGGTCGCGTCCTGGACCTCGCGGTCGTAGGTAATGGCAAGCTGGCCAAGCATGCTCTCCAGCTGCCCGCCCTCTTCGCCCACGCGTATCAGATGGATCGCTAGTTGCGGGAACAGCCCGCTCTCGGCCATCGGGCCGGCCAGACCCTGGCCCTGCCGAAGCCGCTCCAGAACACCGGTTAGGGCTTCGCGAAGGGCGCTGTTGCCCATTACGTCGCGGACGATGCCCAAGGCTTCCAGACG
>JBFFGY010000254.1:0-4541 GCA_041557215.1 Alphaproteobacteria bacterium | reverse complement strand
TATAATTCCACCGCTGAACAGCCTTCGCGCGTTCTCTGCAGTCGCCGAAACGGGAAGCTATACGCTCGCCGCAGATAAATTGAACGTGACCCACGCGGCCGTTAGCCAGCAGATCAAAGCACTAGAGGGCAGGGTCGGAGTGCCGCTGGTCATCAGGCAGGGACGCAGCATTGCGCTTACCGCCGAAGGGCAGCTATTAGCCCGCGATCTCGATTCCGCATTTTCGATAATACAGCGTGGTGTGGGTCAGTTGGTGTCGGATTTTGTCAATCAACCGTTACAGGTCACGATGTCGCCCGCATTCGCCGCTGAGTGGTTGATGCCACGGCTCACAGAGTTTCAGCGCGCGCATCCTGAGATTACGTTGCTGCTTAATCCGACAATCGAATTGATTGAACCTAAACCCGGCGGGCCTGACGTCGCCATTCGGTACCGTGACAAACGCCGACCAGCTTGCGATGTTTCGACCGTGCTTGTCACCGACATGGTCATTGTCGGTGCTCCGGACCTAATCGCCGGTCAGCGAGTAGACTCGCCTGAAGCGCTGGTCGATCTGCCGTGGCTGCAAGAACTCGGCACCAACGAAGTGGCCGACTGGCTCCGCTATCGAGGTGTTGTCTCTGAGGCTCCCCTTAATATCAGCCAAATGCCGGGCAACCTTATCATGAACGCTGTCCGCCGTGGCGACGGGCTCACCTATTCCGCCCGGGCGTTTTTCCGCGAGGACATCGCTTCTGGACGGCTCGTCGAATTGTTCTCTGAGCCTCTTTTCGGCCACTACTACGTCGAGACCCAGCATGGACACATACGATCCGCCGCCCGGAAATTCATTGACTGGTTGCTGTCGAACGCGGAGACGGTCAGTCGTTAGAACATCTGCTTCTGGCCAGAGGCCGACGTTCTATTATTCGTCAGCCGGCGTCTGTTTTTGTTCGTTAAGCTGACCCTTGCGTTTCCCGCGTTCGCTGGGTGGAATTCCAAACCTGACGGCCGTTGCTACCCCTTCATCTTCCGCGCCATATCCAGGGCGGCGTAGGTCAGGATCCCGTCGGCACCGGCGCGTTTGAAGGCGAGCAGGGCTTCCGGCATGGCCTTCTCGCCGTCCAGCCAGCCGCGTTCCGCCGCGCCCATCAGCATGGCGTATTCGCCGCTGACCTGGTAGGCGAAGGTGGGCACGCCAAAGGCGTCCTTAACCCGGCGCACGATGTCCAGATAGGGCATGCCGGGCTTGACCATCACCATGTCGGCGCCCTCGGCGATGTCCTTGGCAACCTCGCGCAGGGCCTCGTCGCTGTTGGCCGGGTCCATCTGGTAGGTGCGCTTGTCGCCCTTTAGCGCGGACTTGGAGCCCACCGCGTCACGGAATGGGCCATAGAAGGCCGACGCGTATTTCGCCGCATAGGCCATGATGCGCACCTTGTGGAAACCGGCCCCGTCCAGCGCCGCGCGGATCGCGCCGATGCGCCCGTCCATCATGTCCGACGGCGCAATGGTGTCGCAGCCGGCCTCGGCCTGGGCCAGCGACTGCTTGCACAGCACCTCGACCGTCTCGTCATTGACGATCTCGTCGTCGATGATCAGCCCGTCATGGCCGTGGCTGGTATAGGGGTCCAGCGCCACGTCGCAGACCAGCGCCATTTCCGGGCAGGCCTTGCGCACCGCGCGGATCGCCCGGTTCATCAGATTGTCAGGATTGAAGGATTCCTCCGCGCCCTCGGTCTTGCGGGCCGGTTCCACCACGGGGAAGATCGCCAGCGCCGGGATGCCGAGGTCGAAGGCCTCCTTCGCGGCCTCGGCCAGCAGGTCCACCGACAGCCGCTCCACGCCGGGCATCGAAGGTACTGTTTCGCGCTGCCCCTGGCCTTCCAGCGCGAAGACCGGCCAGATGAAATCATCCACGGAAAGCTTGTTCTCCGCCACAATCCGGCGCACCGCGTCGTTTGTCCGGTTGCGCCGCATGCGGCTGGTGGGAAAGGCGCCAAGGGTGGGGTGGGCAGGGCCGGTGGTCATGGGAAATCTTCCTCGCAAAAATCGATGCGCCGCGGATATTAGGGAAGGGATGGCGAGGAGGCAATGGCGCGGGTGTCGCAGTCGCCGTTGTATATCGCGGTGCAGCGTTCCATTGACACGGGACCGACAGGGAATACACTCAGGCTCCTTCCTGCCTTAGACTTACGGAACCCCAGCCATGGACTTCACCCTTTCCGAGGAACAGCGCGCGATCCAGGAGATGGCGCGGGACTTCGCGGCGGCCGAGATGGCGCCGCATGCGGCCGAGTGGGACGAGAAGGCGATCTTCCCGGTTGACGTCATGCGCTCGGCGGCCGAGCTTGGCCTGGCCGGCATCGTGGTGGGCGAGGAACATGGCGGATCGGCGCTGGGGCGGGTCGAATCGGCGATCATTTTCGAGGAGCTTTCGGCTGGCTGCACCTCCACGGCGGCGTTCCTGTCGATCCACAATATGGTCGCCTGGATGGTCGACCGCTTCGGCAATGAAGAGCAGCGCGCGCGCTATTTGCCGCGCCTGACGACGATGGAGATCATCGCCAGCTATTGCCTGACCGAGCCGGGCTCCGGCTCTGATGCGGCCTCGCTGAAGACCCGGGCCGACCGGGACGGCGACGACTTTGTGCTGAACGGCGGCAAGGCCTTCATTTCGGGCAGCGGCACCAGCGATATCTACGCGGTGATGTCGCGCACCGGGGCAGAGGGGCCAGACGGGATTTCCTGCATCATCGTTGAGAAGGATGCGCCGGGCCTGTCATTCGGCAAGCAGGAGCGCAAGATGGGCTGGAACAGCCAGCCGACGGCGGCCGTCCTGTTCGACAATTGCCGTACGCCGGTGGCCAACCGGCTGGGCGGCGAGGGCGAGGGCTTCCGCATCGCCATGGCCGGGCTGGATGGCGGGCGCATCAATATCGCCGCCTGTTCCGTGGGCACCGCGCGCGCGGCGCTGGAGGCAGCTAAGGCCTACTTGAAGGAACGCAAGCAGTTCGGCCAGACACTCAGCGAATTCCAGGCACTGCAGTTCCGCCTGGCCGACATGGCGACGGAGCTGGATGCGGCGCGGCTGATGATGTATCGCGCCGCCGCCGCCATCGACAATGGCGACCCGGACGCCACCATGTATTGCGCCATGGCCAAGCGCTTCGCCACCGATGTCGGCTTCAAGGTCTGCAATGAGGCGCTGCAGCTTCATGGCGGCTACGGCTATCTGAAGGATTTCCCGCTGGAGCGCCATGTCCGCGACGTGCGGGTGCACCAGATCCTGGAAGGGACCAACGAAATCATGCGCATGATCATCGCCCGCAGGCTGCTGCGCCAATGACCGCGAACGCAGACATTTTGTTCGAGGCACAGGGCGCGCTCGGCCTGGTTACGCTGAACCGGCCGAAGGCCATGAACGCGCTGACGCTGGACATGGTCCATGCGATGACCGCGAAGCTGGGCGAATGGGCCGATGACGCCGACATCAAGGCGGCGCTGATCCAGGGCACGGGCGAGAAGGCCTTCTGCGCGGGCGGCGATGTGCTGGCACTGGTCCGGCCGGATAACGAGGCCTTCATCGAGGGTTTCTTCCGCGACGAATACCGCCTCAACCGCATGATCTTCCGCTACCCGAAGCCCTATATCGCGCTGATCGACGGTATCGTCATGGGCGGCGGGGTCGGCGTGTCGGAACATGGCAGCCACCGGATCGCCACCGAACGCACGCTATACGCCATGCCGGAAACCGGTATCGGCATGTTCCCCGATGTCGGCGGGGCCTATTTCCTGCCGCGCCTGCCGGGCGAGTTGGGCATGTATCTCGGGCTGACCGGCGCGCGGATGAAGGCGGCCGACTGCCTCTACAGCAAGGTGGCCGATACTTACCTGCCGCTGGACCGGCATGGAGACCTGCTGGAGGGGTTGGCGAAGGGGCTGGCGCCGGACGATCTGCTTGCGGAACTCGCGGGCGATGCGGGGGAGGCGCCGCTGGCCGCCCATCGCGCCGCTATCGATCGCTGTTTTTCCGCCGCCTCGGTCGAAGAGATCGCCGCGCGGCTGGAAGGCGAGGGCGGCGAATGGGCGGAAAAGACACTGGCCGCCCTGGCCCGCATGTCGCCGACCGCGCTGAAGACCGCCTTCCGGCAGATCCGCGAGGGCGGGACACGGGATTTCGAGGGCTGTATGGCGATGGAATATCGGCTCAGCCAGCGCATCGTGCCCGGCCATGATTTCCGCGAGGGCGTGCGCGCCCTGCTGGTGGACAAGGATATGAAACCGCGCTGGGCGCCATCGGCCCTGGCCGAGGTCACGGAAGAAGCAATCGACGGCGTATTCGCGCCGCTGCCGGGCGGGGATCTTACCTTTCCGGAATGAAAATCTGATACAGGGAGAAGACCATGGCGAAGATCGGATTTATCGGGCTCGGCAATATGGGCGGGCCGATGGCGGAAAACCTTCTAAAGGCCGGGCATGAGCTGCAGGTCTTCGACCTCGTGCAGGCTTCCGTCGACAAGGCGGTGGCGGCGGGGGCATCGGCTGTGGCCAGCGTTGCC
>JBFFGY010000253.1:0-4586 GCA_041557215.1 Alphaproteobacteria bacterium | reverse complement strand
GAATGTCTGGTGGCGTGTCGGTACGTTGGTACGTCGACCTGAACCGCGCCCGCGCGAGCGCTTCGAGTTCTGACCTTGCCTCATATCACCTTCACTTTGGAAATTCTTGCTATCCCGAGCGCTAATCGGCGCGCTTCGTGCCCCTCCCCGAATGGCATCACGTCCGTGCCACCGCCATGGACCAATGCATTTCTTTTCGGGAACCTGTTGGCGACAGCCTCATCCCGAGGTCTTCGCCACGGGGCGGACATTAGACGCTCGGCCCTTTCATTCCAACCCCTTTTTTAAATGAATTTCGTCAAATTTTTGCTTCGAAAGGGTAAGGCATCGATCATATCCGGCCAAGTCCCTGCGAAAGCCGTGATTTACCAGCCCCGCCGGCTCCATCAGGCCGGCAACCTCCGGCCCCTGGCCGACCCCGAATTCCAGCACGGTAACGCCCCGCGGCGCCAGCAGGCGCGCCAGATCCTCCGCGAGTCGGCGATAGGGATTCAGCCCGTCCTCTCCGCCGTCAAGCGCCTGCCGCGGCTCATATTGTGCTACCTCCGCCTGAAGGTCCGCAATATCATCCGACGGGATATAGGGCGGGTTGGAGACGATCAGGTCGAACGGGCCGGTCAGCGCCGCGCCCCATTCGCCAATGGCGAAGTTTGCGCGATCTGCCAGCCCCAGCCGCTGCGCATTGCGCCGAGAGACAGTAAGCGTAGCCTCAAAAATATCTATTCCCAACCCGCGCGCGTTGGGCAGTTCGCTGAGCAGCGCCAACAGCAGGCAACCGGTCCCGGTACCGAAATCGAGGATGGAAAGTTCCGCCTCGCGGTCCGGCAGCGCCGCCAGCGCCGCCTCGACCAGGGTTTCGCTGTCGGGCCGAGGGTCCAGCGTCTCCGCCGTCACTTCGAACTCAAGGCTCCAGAATTCCCGGCGGCCGGTCAGGTGGGACAAAGGCTCGCGTGCGGCGCGGCGGGCAATCAGCGCTTCGTAAACCGTGGCGTCTTCCACGTCCCGTTCCGGATATCCCATGATTGTCACGGGCTCGACGCCCAGAGCATGGGCCAGGATCAGCCGCGCTTCGCGCCGCGCGTCTTCTATACCAGCTTCGGCCAGCCGCCGGGTCCCGGCTTCCAGATGATCCGCAATCGAGCCCGTACTGGTCAAAGCTCCTCCGCCAGGCGCGCCGCCTCGTCCTCTGAGATCAGGGCGTCGATCATATCGTCCAGCCCCTCGCCGGCCATCATCTTCGGGATATTGTGGGTGGTCAGATTGATGCGGTGGTCAGTGATCCGGTCCTGCGGGAAATTGTAGGTACGGATCTTTTCCGACCGATCGCCCGAGCCCACCTGGCCTTTTCGGTCCGCGGCGCGTTCGGCATCGCGGCGAGACCGTTCCGCGTCGTAAAGCCGTGCACGCAACACCTTCATCGCCTGGGCCCGGTTCTTGTGCTGCGACTTGTTGTCCTGGCACTGCACGACGATACCCGACGGGATATGGGTAATGCGCACCGCACTGTCGGTCTTGTTGACATGCTGGCCGCCGGCGCCCTGAGCGCGATAGGTATCGATGCGCAGATCCTTTTCCTCAATGTCGACATCCACATCTTCCGCCTCCGGCAGAACCGCCACCGTGGCCGCGGAGGTATGGATACGGCCGCCGCTCTCGGTGACCGGCACTCGTTGTACCCGGTGGGTACCCGACTCGAATTTAAGGCGCTGAAAGACATTATGGCCGGATATCGTGGCGCTCGCCTCGCGATATCCGCCGACGCCGGTTTCGTTCACGTCGATCGGCTCGAACCGCCAGCCCTGCCGGTCGGCATAACGCTGGTACATGCGGAACAGTTCGGCGGCGAACAGCCCGGCCTCGTCGCCACCGGTGCCGGCCCGCACCTCGATGATGGCGTTGCGGGCATCGGCCTCGTCACGCGGCAGCAGCATCAGCTGCATCTCGCGCTCAAGTGCCGGCATCCGATCCTTCAGCGCAACCAGCTCGGCCTGCGCCATCGCCTTCATCTCCGCATCATCCTCGGAACTCGCCATTTCCTCCAAGTCTGCCAGCTCACCGCGCGCCTCCTTGATTTCGCGGATTTTCTCGACGATCGGGGTTAGGCCGGAATATTCCTTCGACAGGCGCGCAAATTCGCCGGCGTCACCGGCGCTTTCCGTCATCAACTGCGCCAGTTCTTCATGGAGCGCCAGCACCTTTTCGAGTTTTTCGTCCAGATTCATTTCCGCTCAATTCCTTATTTACCCTCGTTTCCGCCATCCGTGTCCGGCAGCCTGAACAGCCGGGCAACCATGCGGACGACTGCTTCTTTTTCCGCTTCGTCTCCGGCTTCCGCCGCCAGCGCCCGCAGCGCTTCGCTTGGATTATGGAGTAGCCGGTTGACCAGCCGGCGGGTCGCTTCCGACGCATCCAAGTGGGGGTCCGCTGTCAGGATTTCCCGGCGCACCTCCTCGAAACTTGTGCGCAGCGCCACCAGGGTCGGCACCGCGCCCCGTTCGGCGCGTGACCGCCGCCAGTTCCCGACCTCTGCCTCGACGATCTTCCAGGCTTCGGCCGCGGCGGCTTCGCGATTGGCCAGCCCCTCTCGCGCAACCCGCTCCAGGTCGTCCAGCGTGTAAACGAAGGCATCGTCCAGTTCTTCCACGGAAGGCTCTACATCGGCCGGTATACCGCCATCCACGATCAGTACCGGCCGCTGCCGGCGGCGCCGCAGCGCTTCCCTCATCGCATCGTACGTGATCAGGAACCGGCCGGTGCCCGCGGCCGTGACCACAATATCGGCATCCACCAGCGTGTCTTCAAGCGCATCGAAGGGCACGAAATTGCAGCCCATCCGGCGCGCCGCGGCCTCGGTACGCCGCGAGGGGCCGGTCAGAATCGTCCGCCCAAGCCCCGCCAGCCGAAGCTGCCCGCCGATCAAATCGCCCATATCGCCAAGCCCGACAATCAGCCCGGTGCGGCCCGACAGGTCGCCATGCAAGTCGCGCGCAATCTGCACCGCGCCGGAGGCCAGCGTTACCGAGCGTTCACCGACCGTGGTATCGGTGCGCACTTTTTTGGCCGCCGCATAGGCTGCCTGCATCAGGGTTTCCAGTTCCGGGCCGACCAGGCCAGCCTCGCTCGCCAGTCGGTGTCCTTCCTTGACCTGGCCCAACACCTGCGCCTCGCCCACCACTTGGCTTTCCAGAGAGGATGCGACGGCGAAAATACGGCGTACCGCTTCCTCGCCGGTCAACATTTCCAGGTTCCTGGCGACAGCCGACGGCGTCTCCCCGGCCCGGTCGGCCAGGATATCGCGCACCGCCTCCATGGCCCGGCGCGGCGCATCGGACACGCCCTGCACTTCCACCCGATCACAGGTGGACAGCATGATCGCCTGACCGATGCCCGCCTCTTTCAGGCGGCGATAGAATTCCGGCGTGCCGGCCTCGTCGATGAACAGCCGGTCTCGCAGCGCCAGGGTGCTGGAGCGCCGCGTTGCGGCAACGACGAAAGGTTCAGGGACCGGTCCGTGCGCCGGCATCATTCGCTACCGGTAGCGGGCGAGCCGTTCCACAAGCGAGGCCAAAGCGGCCTCTTCCTGCTCGCCCGAATCTAGATCGCGCAAGGTCGCGGCGCCACGCGCCAGTTCGTCCTCGCCTATGATAAGCGCCGCCACGGCATTGATCTTGTTTGCCCGTTTCATGCGCTTCGACAGGTTCCCGCTGTGACCGAGATCGACGCGATAGCCGGCGCGCCGCAGCTCCTCCGACAATTTCAGGGCCGGAATTTTAGCCTCCTCGCCCACCGGCACCATGGCGATCGGTCGGCGCGCCGCCGGCGGCTCGCCACAGAGCATCGACAGGCGTTCAATGCCCGCTGCCCAGCCAATGCCTGGGGTTGCCGGGCCGCCCATCATGCCGATCAGCCCGTCATAGCGCCCGCCGGCCATCACCGCGCCCTGCGCGCCCAGATGCTCGGTGGTGAACTCGAAAGCGGTGTGGCTGTAATAATCCAGCCCGCGCACCAGCCGCGGATTGATCCGGTAGGAAATCCCCAGCTCATCCAGTCCTTCCCGCACCTCGTTGAAAAAGGCCAGGCTGGCATCGTTCAGGTAATCGGAGAAGACCGGCGCCTCGGCGACGACCCGGCGGTCACCCTCGTCCTTGGAATCCAGGATGCGCAGCGGGTTGCGGGTCAGCCGCTCACGGCTCTCCTCCGACAGTTCGTCGATCCGCTTTGCCAAGTAATCGACCAGCACCGTACGGTAGGCATCCCGGCTTTCGCCGTCGCCAAGCGTGTTCAGTTCCAGCACCGTCTTGTCGCGAATGCCCAGCGCATCAAGAATATGCGTGCCGGTCGCAATCACCTCGATATCGGCGAAGGCGCCCGGGATGCCGATATTCTCGATCCCGATCTGGTGGAACTGGCGCAAACGTCCCTTCTGTGGGCGCTCGTAACGGAACATCGGCCCGGCATAGAAGAACCTTACCGGCGTGTTCTGCGCCAGGCCTTCCGACATATACGACCGGGCAACACCGGCCGTATTCTCGGGGCGCAGCGTAATCTCGTCGCCGCCCTTGTCGGTAAAGGTGTACATCTCCTTT
>JBFFGY010000252.1:0-4591 GCA_041557215.1 Alphaproteobacteria bacterium | reverse complement strand
GCCCCGGTCTGGCGTGAAGGGTGTCCAAACGGTACGGAATCAGTCGAAATCGCCTTGGTACAGTCTGCACGAAACTCGAAGTCGTCGACTAGTTTGAGCACGAACGCATCCGAATCGTACTCCGGCGCGAACCGTTCACGAACAATCTCCAGCACTTCCGCCGTGGTCAGGGCTCTCGGGCGGCGTCCGTCGGCCCGAATGGCGGCAAGGGCCACGGCATCGCCGTTGTGCATCAGGTGGCCGTTCAACCCGACATAGAGATGGGCGAAGTCCATCGCCGTCCCGCAGTCCAGCTCCAGATTGATTCCCTCGATCACCTCATAACGGTATTTCGCGGCATAAAGTTCCGTTCCGTGCATGATGTCGAGCTGCCGCTGGTCCAGCCAGTTGATCGAAAGCGTCACGTCCGTTCCCGGCGCGCGCTGAAGCATGGCCGGCACTGATCCATAGCCGGTTATGTGGGCGGAGTAATAGATATCGAAATCCGCCAGGCGGGCTCGCTGTACCGGAATCTCTCCTTCGGTCCCGAATTTTCGCGTCAACTGTTGCGGCGACTGGTTGGAGCCGATCGCCAGCACCGGCGTCCTGTCCTTGCGCATGCCCGGGTCGAACGCGGTGGTTTCACCGCCGCGCCAGACGTAGGATTTTTCAGGAATCGCGTAAGGGTAGCCGCGTGCGCGGTCCAGTTTTCCTTTTGCCTCAGACATTCGGCCGCGCGACCTCAAACATGGTCGATTCGATAGCGCACATGGGCGTCGTCGATACGTTTCGAAGACATCTGCTGCCACAGGGCCTGGGCTTCCTTGTAGGACTGGAAGGGTCCATAACGGTCCTCTTCCTTACCGTTCGCCAGCATCTCGAAACGGGTGTCGGTATATTCGCCGCCGACGACCCAATAGGCCCCTGCATCCTCGGTACCGATTGTGTAGCGGACATGGGCGTCATTGATATGTTCCCCGGAAAGGCGCGCCCATTCACGCCTGGCCTCTTCGTAGTTCGTAAAGGGGCCATAACGCTCGGGCTCGCCGCCGCCCGCGATCATGATGAAGTCTGTATCGGCATATTTGCCACCGACAACCCAGTAGGTCTTGGCCATTCCCGCGCCCTCTTTGCTTTAGAATTCCTAAATATCACAAGCCGCCAGAGGTATGAAGCCTCCGCGCGGGCTTGACGCCGCCGCCCGGAGGGTCTGTAAAGGGTGCAAACAACCCGGCGCGCACATCATGCCCTATTCATCACTTCGCGACTTCATCGAACATTTGGAAAGCAACGGTCGCCTGGTGCGGGTTTCTGCGCCGGTATCGCCGGAATTGGAGATCACGGAAATCCAGACGCGGTTGCTGGCCGAGGAAGGGCCAGCCGTGCTTTTCGAGAACGTCGTCGACGGGCAGGGTCGGAAGTACGACATGCCGGTGCTGGCCAACCTGTTCGGTACGACCGAGCGCGTGGCCTGGGGGATGAATCGCGAACCGCACGAACTGCGTCAGATCGGCGAATATCTGGCATTCCTGCGCCAGCCGGAACCGCCCGGCGGATGGCGGGAGGCGATGGATATGCTGCCGATAGTGAAAACCGTCATGGCCATGAAGCCGAAGTCGACCGGCCGGGCACCCTGCCAGGAGGTGGTGCTGCAGGGTGACGAGATTGACCTGGGCAGGTTGCCGATACAGACCTGCTGGCCCGGCGAACCCGCACCGCTGATAACCTGGCCGCTGGTGGTGACCAAGGGTCCGGGGAGGCGGCGGGAGGACGACCACAATCTGGGTATCTACCGGATGCAGGTGACGGACCGGAACACCACGCTGATGCGCTGGCTGAAACATCGCGGCGGCGCCCAGCATCATGCGCGCTGGAAAAAGGAGATGGCAGAGCCCTTGCCGGTTGCCGCGGTGATCGGCGCGGACCCGGGCACCATCCTGGCGGCGGTGACCCCGGTTCCCGATACCCTGTCGGAATACCAGTTCGCCGGCCTGCTGCGCGGTCAGAAGGTGGAACTGGTTGATTGCAAGACGGTGCCGTTGAAGGTTCCCGCCCAGGCCGAGATCGTGCTGGAGGGGCATGTGTCATTGACCGATTACGGCGACGAAGGGCCCTATGGCGATCATACCGGTTATTACAATTCGGTCGAATCCTTCCCCGTTTTCACGGTTTCGGCCATCACCATGCGGCGCGATCCGATCTATCTGTCGACCTTCACCGGACGGCCGCCGGACGAGCCCAGTGTGCTGGGCCAGGCGCTGAACGAGGTTTTCATTCCACTATTGCAGCAGCAATTCCCCGAGATCGTCGATTTCTGGCTGCCGCCAGAGGGCTGTTCCTACCGGATCGCGGTGGTGTCGATGAAGAAGGCCTATCCCGGCCACGCCAAGCGCGTGATGATGGGCGTCTGGTCCTATCTGCGCCAGTTCATGTACACGAAATGGGTCATCGTCGTGGATGACGATATCGACGCGCGGGACTGGAAGGACGTGATGTGGGCGGTCTCCACCCGCATGGACCCGGCCCGCGACATCACCATGGTCGAGAATACGCCGATCGATTACCTGGATTTCGCCAGCCCGGAGTCGGGCCTGGGATCCAAGATCGGGCTGGACGCCACAGACAAATGGCCGCCGGAGACGAAACGCGAATGGGGCCAGAAGCTACGCATGACCGACGATGTGATCGTCAAGGTCAACGCCATGTGGCCGGAGCTTGGCCTGCCCGGCAGCGGCAAGCCGATCTGGAAATAGGAACGGCGGGACACAGGGTCCCGCCATTCCCTTTGGGGTCTCCGCCCCTCTCTTACCAAAAGCGTTACGGCTTGACGTAGCTCCAGCCTTGCTCCTGCAGTTCCACCAGCCGCACGACGCCGGCAGTGACCTCATGGGCCTCGCTGATCAACTGGATCGGCTTTCCTTCCTTCTTCGCCATGCCCTTCATGGTGTTACCACAGGCCGAAAATTCCATATTATCGAATTCCAGGGACAGCGCTGCGATGCGCGTTTTCACGGGCGAGGTGTCCTCGCGCAGCATGTGCAGGCCGGGCCCATGCGCGACGATTTCAATCTGCACATCCTCGCCCTTCGACCGATAATATTTGGTCATGTTGCCTGCATTGTTCAGAACGATGTTCATTTTTACAGGGTCGTTCTCATCGACATGGATGGCCAGTCGATGCATCTTGCCATCGGCGACTGCGGGCTGCGCGGCAGCCACGGCGAACAGGCCCGTAAGCGCGAGCGCCATTGCCAGCAAACCAGTTCTCATTGATCATCTCCTCCCGTTGATCTTTGTATCTTTTTGAATTCTCAGTCACATCTCTATGATCGAATATGATTTAGACAGTAATTCATCAAGATTTCAAATGCAAAGTTTCGTGATCGCATTGTGACCATCGGGCAAGGCGCGGCTGGCATGTGCCGTAAACCGCCTGTATATAGACTGGTGTTCGGGCCTTGCGGGCCCCACCGACAACGGGGAGAATCTGTTCGAATGGCCAAACGCGAGCCGCAGCCTCGGCTGACCGAAACCGACGACGCGCTGAACCTGCTGGACGATCTGGTGTCACGGGCGCGCAATGCCGGCGCCGATGCGGCGGATGCCTTGCTGGCCAACGGCATATCCATGTCGGTCGCACAGCGCATGGGCAAACGCGAGAAGATGGAGCGTTCGGAAACCACCGATCTCGGCTTGCGGGTTTTCGTCGGAAAGCAGCAGGCAATTGTCAGTTCAAGCGATTGGACGCCGAAAAGCCTGGACGAACTGGTCGAGCGCGCCATCGCCATGGCCAGAAACGTTCCGGAGGATCCTTACTGCGGGCTCCCCGATGCAAACGAAGTCTTTGTCGGCCCGCTGATCGATGCCGATATTTGCGACGACACCGAGCCCACGATGGCCCAGCTTGGCGCCCGTGCAAAGCAGTGCGAGGACGCCGCCCGCTCGGTTCCGGGCGTCACCAATTCAGAAGGAGCCGAAGCCGGCTGGAGTCTCAGCGAGGTCGCCATCCTGGCGTCCAACGGATTTGCTGGCAGCTACGCGACCTCGCGCCATTCGGTTGGCGCCGCCGTGCTGGCCGGCGACGAGGAAGGTATGGAGCGGGACTATGATTTCAGCACCGCCGTCCATCTCGAGGACCTGGATGCGCCAGAGGATATCGGCCTGAATGCGGGCGTCCGGGCAACCAGCCGGCTTGGCGCCAGAAAGGCGGAGACCGCCAAGGTTCCCATCGTTTATGACCCGAGGATCGCGAATTCCCTGGTGAGTCATTTTGCTTCGGCGGTCAACGGCACGGCCATCGCGCGCGGCACGAGCTTCCTGAAGGACCGAATGGGCGAACAGGTTTTCGCGAATGGCATCGGCATTATCGACGACCCCCATCGTCGCCGGGGCCTTCGGTCGAAACCGTTCGATGGCGAAGGCATGACCAACCCTGAACTGACGCTGGTCGAGGATGGCCGGCTGAAGGACTGGGTCATGGATTTACGGTCTGCCCGGCAACTGGGGCTGCGCTCCAACGGCCGCGCCGCAAGGGGTACCTCCTCGCCGCCGAGTCCGTCCACCACCAACCTCTACATGCGGCCCGGCAAACCCAGCGCGGCGGACCTGATCG
>JBFFGY010000251.1:0-4629 GCA_041557215.1 Alphaproteobacteria bacterium | reverse complement strand
GAACTCAATTGCCATCCCGGCAAGCCGAACCGTCCCTGGTTCGAGGCTACCGACAAACAACCAGCCAGCCCCATTTTTTCCTAATTCTCGATCTGAAAGGTTTCTTCTCGAGCGACACACGGCTCGAGGGATTATTTTCAGTATATTTATTTAAATTTTTAACAGATCGCAAACATTAGAAATGATTATTGAAAACTATCTCCGATTTGATCATTTTTCTTATAGTTATACTTAACATTATATTATCCAACCACCCATGCGACACAGAGTCACCCCGACCAGCGGTTTATCGGGATAGCCTGAAGGCTGACGGAAGGCATTAGCCAGGCATCTCGACCACATCAACAAACGATCCCCCGCTTTGCCGCCCTTCCCTATTCCGCTATGCTGGCGGAAACAGGGAGACGGTGGCGCATGACGGGCGAGCCGGGCTGGATACGGGAAGCGGAAGCAGGCGGGCGGCGGGTATTGACCGCCGGCGGCGCATGGACCGTGGCCGGGGCGGCGGCGCTGGAGGCCGCGGTGGCGGCCCTGCAGCCCGGGCCCGAGCGCGAAGTGGCCTTCGACCTTTCCGACATTTCGGCGCTGGACACCGCCGGCGTCTGGCTGTTGCGGCAGGCAGCGCACCGTTACGAGGCGGCGGGCGCCGGTGTTTCCTGGGAAGGCGTTGCCGAACGCTTCCGCCCGCTGTTCGACCTGGTCGCCGAGAACGAGGGCCACAAGCCTGAGCGCCCGCCCCATGTAAACGCCCTGGTCGCGGCGATCGAGCGGCTGGGCATGCATACGGTCGAGGCCGGCCGGGAGGCGGTGGCGCTGACCGCCTTCATCGGCGAGGCGACGGTTACCGGCTTGCGCGCGTTTCTGCGGCCGCGCCGCTTCCGCCTTGTCTCGCTGACCAACCAGGTGGAACAGACCGGGCTGAACGCCCTGCCCATCGTCGGGCTGATGGCCTTCCTGATCGGCGTCGTGCTGGCCTACCAGGGGGCGATCCAGCTGCGCAAGTTCGGGGCCGAGATCTACACCATCGACATGCTGGCCATCACCATCCCGCGTGAGATCGGGGTGCTGCTGACCGCCATCATGGTGGCCGGCCGGTCGGGGTCCGCCTTCACCGCCCAGATCGGCACCATGAAGGTGAACGAGGAGATTGCCGCGATGCAGGCCCTTGGCCTGGACCCGATGGAAATCCTGGTGCTGCCGCGCGTCAATGCGCTGATCATCACCCTGCCGATCCTGACCCTGTTTTCCATCTTCGTCGGCATGGTCGGCGGCGCCGCCATGGCGATCGTCAGCCTGGACATGGCGGCGATTCAGTTCCTGACCCGGCTGCAGGAGGCGATGACGCTGACCCATTTCATGGTCGGCATGGTGAAGGCGCCGGTCTTCGCCTACCTGATCGCCGTCGTCGGCTGTTACCAGGGCTTGCGGGTTTCCGGCGGGGCGGAAAGCGTCGGCCGGCTGACCACCCGGTCGGTGGTGCTTTCGATCTTCCTGGTGATCATTGCCGACGCGGTGTTTTCCATCATGTTCGCGGCGATGGATATCTGAGCCATGACCGGCGAACCCGTTATCAGGATAAGGGGGCTGGTCAACCAGTTCGGCAAGCAGGTGGTCCATGACGGACTGGACCTGGACGTCATGCGCGGCGAGGTGATCGCGCTGGTCGGCGGGTCGGGCACCGGCAAGTCGGTGCTGATGCGCACCATCCTGGGGCTGAACCGGCCGCATGCGGGAAGCATCGAACTGCTGGATGCGAATGTCATGAAAATGGACTCGGCGGCCCGCGCCGCCACCCAGACGCGCTGCGGGGTGCTGTTCCAGGACGGGGCGCTGTTTTCCTCGCTGACGGTCACCGAAAACGTGCAGGCGCCGATGCGCGAGCATCTGCGGCTGGACCAGGGGCTGATGGACGAACTGGCGGCCTTGAAGATCGCCATGGTGGGGCTGCCGCCGGAAGCCGGGCCGAAGCGGCCGGGGGAGTTGTCGGGCGGCATGCGCAAGCGCGCCGGCCTGGCCCGCGCCCTGGCGCTGGACCCGGAGATCGTCTTCCTGGACGAGCCGACGGCGGGGCTGGACCCGATCGGCGCGGCGGCCTTCGACTCCCTGATCCGCGACCTGCAGCAGAGCCTGGGCCTGACGGTCGTGATGGTGACCCACGATCTGGACAGCCTGATCGCCATCTGCGACCGCATCGCGGTACTGGTGGACAAAAAAATTCGTACGGGCACAATGGAAGAGCATCTGCGCGACCCGCATCCCTGGATCCAGGAATATTTCCACGGGCCGCGGGCGCGGGCCGCCTTCGGGTCGGCGGATAGCGGGAAGGGATAAGGCGAAAAATGGAAACGCGCGCCAGCTATCTGATTGTGGGACTGTTCGTCATCGCCGGGATGATCGGGCTGATCGCGGCCGCCATGTGGATCACCGGCACCCGCACCGACGAGGCCTCGGCGCTCTACGACATCTATTTCGAGGGCAGCGTCGCGGGCCTGAAACCCGGCAACGCGGTGCAGTATCGCGGCATCCCGCTAGGCGGCGTGATCGACATGCGCATCGACCCCGAAAATGTGGAGCGCGTGCTGGTGACCATCGAGGTCGCCGCCGGCACCCCGATCAAGGAGGATACCGAGGCGACTTTGGCGATCCAGGGCATCACCGGCCTGTCCTATATCCAGCTGACCGGCGGCACCCAGCAGGCGGCGGAGTTGAGACCGAGCATCGGCCAGCGACGGCCGGTGATCAAATCGCGCCCGTCCGAACTGGCGGCGATCTTCGAGGCAGCGCCGGAGCTGCTGAACCGCGCGATCGTGGTGATCGGCATGCTGGAGAAATTGCTGGGCCCGGAAAACCAGCAGCGCATCGCCAACATCCTGTCCAATATCGAAAACACCACCGGCGCCCTGTCGGACAGCAGCGGCGATATCGACAAGCTGTTGAGCGAGGGTGCGGGCGCAGTGGAAGATGTGCGCAAGCTGACCGCGGTGCTGGCGGACAACACCGACGATATCGAGACGATCCTTTCCGAAGGCGCCGGCACGATGAAGGACGTGCACGAGATCACCACGGCGCTGGCCGGCAGTTCGGACGACCTGACCAAGCTGATCGCGGAAGGGTCCGGCACGATGGAGAATGTCCGCGAACTGACCGGCGGTCTGGCGGGCAGCACCGACGATATCGCCAAGATGCTGGAAGAGGGCGCGCAGGTCATGGAGGAGTTGCGCAAGGTCACCGGCCGCGCCAACACCATGCTGGCCAATATCGAGGGCGATGTCAGCAGCGTCGCAAAGGATATCCGCGCGGCGCTGGTCAGCGTAAAACAAGCCGTGGGAAGCCTGGCGGTGGCATCCGAAGAATTCGCGAAGCTCATGACGAACAACAGCGATTCCCTGTCGGATTTCAGCCAGACCGGCCTTTACGAATTCAGCCAGCTGATGGCCGAGGCGAGGGTACTGGTGGCCTCGCTGAGCCGGCTGGTGGAGCAGGTCGAACGCGACCCGGCGCGCTTCCTGTTCGGCGACAAGCAGCAAGGGGTGGAAGTGGAATGATGCGAATGGCGCGAAGGAAAGTTCGGGGCGCATCGGCGGTGGCGGCGCTGATGCTGGCGCTGGTCGCGGGATGCGGCGTCCAACTGCCCGGCACGGGCGAGCGGGCGCAGCTCTATGTCCTGACACCGAAAAGCACCTATCCAGCCGATCTGCCCAAGGTGGACTGGCAATTGCTGGTGGAGAAAACCGTATCGCCGGCCGGGCTGGACACGCCGCGCATCGCCGTGGCCTACAGCCCCATCGAACTGGATTATTTCGCCCGCAGCAACTGGACCGACCGGGCGCCGGAAATGGTGTTGCGCCTGCTGGTCGAGAGTTTCGAGAACTCCGGCAAGATCATCGCGGTCGGGCGGGATTCGGTCGGGTTGCGGTCGAATCTCGTCCTGAAGACCGAACTGCGCGAATTCCAGGCGGAATACGAACGCGGCACGGCGTCCAGCCAGAGCGGCGCCAGCGGCAGCGGCAAGGCGCCCAAGGTCCGCGCCCGGATCGCCGCCAAGCTGGTGAAGATGCCGCAGCGGGTCATCGTGGCGTCAGCGACATTCGAACATGTCGTACCGGCGGAACGGAACAATATGGAGGCCATCGTCGGCGCCTTCGACGAGGCGCTGGGCAAGGTGCTGAAGCATATCGTCGTCTGGACCCTGACCGAGGGCGACCTGATCGTCGACAAGCCGCGGAGCTGACGCGGCGCGCGCCGCAACCGGACGAGAAAGCGCCGCCGGTGCGGCTTGCAACGGCTTCCCGCTTGCGCCAGACTCCCTGTCGAAGGGGACGGACGAAGCAGGGACCGATGGAACCACGACCGACGACAGCAACCCAGCTATTCAACGATTTCCTGCAGCGCATTACCGCCGCGGGCCGGTCGCTTCTGGAGCCGGCGGCCGACAAGGGCATCATGGGCGCCTGCCATGCGCTGCTGTCGGAAAAGGGCGAGGCGCGCGGCGTGGCACGCGCCAGGGACTTCCTGGACCGTTATGCGGACCTCACCGAAGACGAGAAGAGAACCTTCTTCATCGCCATGCTGGAAGAGCTGGGGCCCGATCGGGAAGCACTCGACAGGGCGGTGGAGGCCTATCTGGAT
>JBFFGY010000250.1:0-4642 GCA_041557215.1 Alphaproteobacteria bacterium | reverse complement strand
TGGTTTCGTACATCGGACCCTCCCGGGTGTCGGTCTCGCGGTCACGCTACGTCGAGGTGACCGCCTCCCCCTGCGCTCCGGCAAACCGCCGGCGGATGATGAACACGAACAGAATCTCGACGAACAACGTCGCCAGCCCGGCCGACTGCAGGGCCTCGGCGACATAGGTGTTGCGTGGGCTGAAGCGGCTGCTGCCGCTGCCATGGGCGAACAGCACAATGCCGTTTGCCGGTTCCGGCAGGGCAAGCAGACCTTCCAGTCCCACGGGTGCGATCCGCACAGCGCGCGGCACTGTCCGGGTCGCCGGACGAGCCGGGTTGGGAGTGGTCACGGTCATCGGGGCCTCCATCGGCGGGCCCGGACACCGACGGGGGATCAGTCGCGATCCTCGGCGTATCTCTGTTCTTCCCGAAGGATTTCATATACGGCGACGACGGCGGGCGCTGCGCGTAGCCGCAGACCGCCCATGACATCGCTCTCGCCGTCGGCCCAGGCGGCTGCTTCCGCGATCTGCTCCATCGTCGCACCCGTCGCGATGATCGCGGTGGCCCGCGCGTCGGTCAGTGGTCCGACTATCTCGCTGACCTGCGCAGGCGTCACTGCTGCGCGATCTTTCTTGCTCTCGTTTGCTGGGGGCATGGTCCGTCCAACCGGTATCAGGTTTCTTTCGAGCCAAGGCCGGCATTCTACCGGGTCGGTTCCGCGCATTCATTGACGCAGGTCAAGCCGGTTGGCCGATTGGCGTGGCACTATGATCATCGGAAAATCCCGGACGGGTTGAGACTGTGAGGATCACATGACCGGGGAAAATTGCCAGCCGACAGAGCAGTGTGAGCCGGCGAGGCGTGAATGTACGCTTGCCGAAAAGGTTCTATTTCTCCGCCAACCGGGAACCTACGGCATTGCGGCCGGATCCGTCGAGGTGGTCGAAACGCACATGTCCTGGGTTTTTCTGACAGAGAAGTATGCGCACAAACTCAAGAAGCCGGTTCTATACGATTATCTGGATTTCCGCAGTTTGGAGGCGCGGCGACACAACTGCGAGGAAGAGATTCGCCTGAACCACAGGTTGGCACCGAAGGTCTATGTCGGGGTGGTGCCCCTGGTGGTCGATGCATCGGGCTGCCTCCGTCTTGATGGCAAGGGCACGCCGGTCGATTGGCTGGTGCGCATGCACAGACTGCCAGCCGAGCGAATGCTTGATTCCGCGATACGGAGGGGACGCATACAGAGCAGCGACCTGCAAGCTGTCGCGCATCTTCTGGCGGATTTCTATGGCCGCGCGGAGCCGGTCGCCATATCGCCTCCCGAATATTGTTGCCGGCTTGCTGGGGCGATCCAGCAGAACCGAGATATCCTCGAACATCCGGAGTTCAGCCTGCCGACGGATAAGATCATGGCGGTTTACGAGTCGCTGGTGAGAAATCTCAGGGTTGCCGCGATGCAATTCGAGGCGCGTTTGAATGCTGTTTGCGTGGTCGAGGGACATGGCGACCTCAGGCCCGAGCATGTCTGTCTGGGGCCGGAACCGGCAATAATCGACTGCCTGGAGTTTAACCGGGATTTCCGCATTCTGGACCGCGCCGATGAACTGGCCTATCTCGCAATGGAGTGCGAGCGGCTGGGATCGGCATCAACGGGGGCCGAAATCCTCGAAACCTGCTGTCGGTTGATCGGCGACACGCCGCCCGCCGAACTGATTCATTTCTACAAGGCCCATCGGGCGTTCCTGCGTGCCAGGCTGGCGATCCTGCATCTACGCGATGAAGAGGTTCGGGACAGGCAGAAATGGCGGCCGCGCACGCTCGAGTATCTGTCGCTGGCCGAGGCTTATGCCAAGCGTCTGGGTTAGTCGTCGATATCGCCAAGCAGTTCTATAAGCGAGCCGCCGCAATGGATCCGGTCGATGGCATCGGCAAACAGTGGCGCCGTCTCGATTACCGTCAGGCGCTCCTTTACGATGTCCATGGGCAAGCGGAAAGGTGGAACGCTATCCGTGACAACGATGCTGTCGAACAGCGGGTCTCTGACCATGGCGGCTGCGTCGCCGACGAACAGCCCGTGCGTGGCCACGGCATGGACGGATGTCGCGCCCCGCTCGCGGCAGGCGCGGGCGGCCCGCAGCATGGTCGTGCCGGTGCTGATCAAATCGTCGATGATGATGGCGGCGCAGCCTTCCACATCGCCGACGAAGGTTCCGCCGCTGACCACGCCGCGGCTCCGGTACTTCTCCATGAAGGCGGCACCGATCTCCTGGCCGGTGGCACGGGCCAGCCTTTTGCGGAATCGGTCGGCGCGCTTGACGCCGCCGGCATCAGGCGAAACTACCGCGAGACCATTCTCGGCTAGAGGCCGAAAATGATCGGCGAACAACCCAGCCGCTTCCAGATGCTCGGTACGGCAGCGGAATGCGTTCTGGAAAGCCGCCGGATTATGCACGTCAAGCGTCACCACTCGATCGCTGCCCACCGCCTCGAACAGCTGGGCGACATAGCGGGTCGTTACCGGGTCGCGGGTCTTAGTCTTGCGGTCCTTGCGGGCATAACCGAGATAGGGGACCAGCGCGGTGATACGCCCCGCGGAAGCGTCCTTCAGCGCGCCGATGAAGAACAGCAGCCGCAGCAATTTGTCATTCACGCTGTGGCTGGGCTCGCCATAGAGCGAATGCAGGACGAACACGTCTCGGCCACGCACATTCTCCAGCGGTCGGGCCTTGTGCTCACCGTCCTCAAAGTCGCGTTCCTCGTGCGAAGCCAAGGCAGTTCCAAGGCATGCAGCCACACGCTCGCCGAAGGTGCGGCTGGCGCCAAGGGCAAACAGAGAAAGGTCGTTATCCTGCAAAGCGCGGCCTGTCGTCCATCCGGCCGTTTTCACGCCGCCTTGGGAAGCGTGCGAATGACTTCCTTGAAGCGCTTCCACTCGGTGGCGGCCCAGATTTCGGTTTCGGCGTGGCCAAAGGTCCGGACGATAGTCGCGACCTTGGTTGCCGCCTCGACGTCGGGCGCACGGAAGATGTCGATATAGTCGTATGGGCCGAGTACGGCAAAGCTCGATTGCCACTCGACCTCGGGACATTCGGCCTTGATCCGTTCCATTACCTGTTTTTCCAGTTCCTCAAGCGTGTCCGGCGCATCCAGCGCAGCATGGGAAAGGCTGGTCAGCATCACGAAGGTAGCCATGGCTTATCCTCCTCTTGTGAAGGAGGGCATCATTCAGATTTGGCGTCGAGTGTCATTGAGGCAGGTCAAGCTAACCTAACGAGTTTTGGGGGCGGCAGTACTCAAAAAGCGTCCCGACAATCCATCCCAGTAAAAGGCGTCGGAAATCTGTCCATATATATTCAGGGTTACGGCAGGGGATGCCAGGGTCATTGGCGGCGCGTTGCCACCTGCCTCGCCAGGTGCGGCCAGTACGGTGCCGGCCGGCAAATATCCGAGATATATGTCACGCGCGATGCCGCCAAAGAACGATTCAATAGCCTTGCCGTAACGGCCTTGGCCATGGCCCATCAGGATCAAGAAAATCTCGTCCGGTTCGGGTCCCTGGGCCTTGCTGATCAGCAGGGCGTAATCGGCAAGCCCGTTGCCATCGAAATCGGCTTTTACGGCAACCGGCGACCTGTCGGGGGTGTCGTACACGGGGTCGCCCACCGTCAGCGCACCGATCTCGTCTGTCAGTTCGCCAAGCGGCACCAGTTGGTATCCAGGGAAAAGTTGGTCGATAACCGATTCCAGCGGCGGTTCAACCGCCTCTTCCTGCGCAGGCGTTTCCTGTTGCGCCCAAGCGATCGCCTGGAAGCTCAACCAAAATGCCATGCCCATTGAACAGGCGAACCGCATTCCCGTCCGTCCCCTCGTTATTTCCTTTCGGTCGAGTCTATTCGACCGCCCGAAAAACGCCTAGCGCATTTTGGCCGCAGGGGACGGTGCGACGACTGCTCAGACGTTAGAGTCCGGGACAGCGGCCTTCTTTTTTGCGATGAATTCTTCCAGCGACTCGGCGATGCCGGGGTCCAGCGGCGGGGCTTCGTATTCGCGCAGCATCCTCTTGTACAGCGTGTTGGCGCGCCGGGCGGCATCCTGCTCGCCCTCGGCCTGCCACTGCTCGTAGGAATTGTTGTCGGCAATGCGCGAGCGCCAGAAGGCGGTCTCGAAATTCGCCTGGGTATGGCTGCAGCCCAGATAATGGTTGCCCGGGCCGACCTCGCGGATCGCCTCCATTCCCTGGCCGTTCTCCGACATGTCGACGCCGGCGGCAAGGGCCTGCTGCATCGCGCACTGGTCAGCATCCATGACGAATTTTTCGTAGCCCATGGCCAGGCCGCCCTCCAGCCAGCCAGTCGAATGCAGCGCGAAATTGACACCGGCCATCAGGGTGGAATTCAGCGTATTTGCAGACTCATAAGCGGCCTGGGCATCCGGGATTTTCGATGCGCAGAGCGACCCGCCTGAGCGGAAGGGAATGCCCAGTCGCCGCGCCAGCTGCGCCGCGCCGTAGGTCACCAGCGCCGGTTCCGGCGTGCCGAAAGTCGGGGCACCCGACTGCCATGACGGCTCCGGCTGCGGTCTCCTCGGCCAGGCCGGTACGGACCTGGCTGCCCTCGGTGCCGATGGGCTCGGTCAGCTTGGCGAGGCCGAAGTCG
>JBFFGY010000249.1:0-4659 GCA_041557215.1 Alphaproteobacteria bacterium | reverse complement strand
GGATATTAGCCTTGATCCACGCGAAATCGTGCGTCGCAAAGCCGGTGCCGGTGACGATGTAGAATTCTTCCGCAGCTAGCCGGGCGACAGTCAGGTCACATTCGATGCCGCCACGTCCATTCAGCATTTGCGTGTAGGTCAGGCTGCCCGGCGGTTTGGCGATATTGTTTGCGCAGATCCAGCTGAGCGCCGCCTCGGCATCGGGTCCCGCCAGACTGAACTTGGCGAAGGAAGTCTGGTCGAACAGGCCGACCCGTTCGCGCACTGCCCTGTGCTCTTGGCCGACATGGGGGAACCAGTTCTGCCGCCCGAAGGAATATTCGTCACGCGGTTCAACACCGCCCGGCGCAAACCAGTTGGGTCGCTCCCAGCCCAGCTTTTCGCCGAAACAGGCGCCCTGGGCGGCCAGTTGGGCGTACAAAGGGGAACGGCGGCGGGGACGCCCACTTTGATGTTCCTCGAAGGGCCAGACGATGGTGTAATGCTTGCCGTACATCTCCAGCGTACGTGTACGCACCCAACCGATGTCGCCATGGGGTTCGCCAAACCGCCGAATATCAACAGGCCATAGATCGTAAGGCGGTTGGCCGCCGACGATCCATTCTGCCAGCGCCTTGCCGGCCCCGCCGCCGGACGCGATGCCGAAGGCGTTGAAACCCGCACCCACAAAAAAGCCGCCGCAGCCCGGCGCCTCGCCGAGGATAAAATTGCCATCCGGTGTGAAGCTTTCCGGCCCGTTGATGAGTTGTTTCACACCGGCCGTTTCCAGGGCCGGCACGCGGCCCAACGCCTGCTCCATCATCGGCTCGAAATGGTCCCAGTTTTCGTCCAGCAACGAGAAATGGAAATTCGCGGGGATGCCGTTTTCGGCCCAGGTAATCGGGTTCGGCTCGTAGCCGCCCATCACCAGCCCGCCTACTTCTTCCTTGTAATAGGTCAAGCGGTCCGGATCGCGCAGTGTCGGCAAATCGCGCGGAACGCCATCGATCGGCTCGGTCACCAGATATTGATGCTGTAGCGAGACAAGCGGCACCGTGACGCCGACCATCTGCCCGATCTCGTTGGCCCACTGGCCAGCGCAATTCACCACCACCTCGCAGGCGATCCGACCCTTGTCGGTCAGGACGGCAACGACGCGGCCATCCTTGACCTCGATGGCCGTGACCTTCGTGTTCTCGCATATCGTGACGCCTTGCGAACGCGCCCCCTTGGCCAGGGCCTGGGTGATGTCCGACGGATTCGCCTGTCCGTCGGTCGGCAGGAAGGCGGCGCCGACAAGATCATCGACCTCCATGATCGGCCAGAGCTTCTTCGCTTCGGCCGGCGTCAGCAGTTCCATCTCCAGCCCGAAGCTGCGCGCGGTGGTGGCCTGGCGCTTGACTTCGGTCCAGCGTTCTTCATTGCAGGCCAGTCGCAGCCCGCCATTCATCTTCCAGCCTGTCGCCTGGCCGGTCTCCTTCTCCAGCCGGTCGTAGATGGCCACGGAATGGCCCAGCAGCTGGGTGATATTGGCGTTGGTGCGCAACTGACCGACCAGTCCGGCCGCATGCCAGGTCGAGCCGCTGGAAAGCTGACCCGCCTCGACAAGGACCGTATCGGTCCAGCCTTCCCGGGCGAGATGATAGGCGGTGGAACAGCCGACGATACCGCCGCCGATCACAACCGCCCTTGCCTGCGATGGGATGTCTGCCATCGAACGCTCCTACAAAGCCAGATAATCCTGATGAGCCCGCTCGAACCGCTCAAGATTCTCGGTCGTGTAGGCAACGAAATCGAAGTCGAGACTCGAATGAAGTTCCTGTACCATACTCCACATGGTCTCGCGCAACAGCGAGGCGCATTTCATCGCGGCATATTTCCGCTTAGTGCGGCCATCGGGCGGTTCGCCGAAATAAGCCTGCAGCAGCCAGTCCTCCATATCGGGCGTAAACTCATTGTTCGAGGCAAGGTTCGAAAGGTCGAACAGCGGGCTGTTGAAACCGGCATAGTCCCAATCGATCAGCCACAGCCTCTTGCCGTCGTCGATCAGATTTGCCGACAGCAAATCGTTATGCCCGTAAACCAGGTCGATCGGCCCGATTTCCCTCTCCATCGCACCGGCGATGTCCATCAGGCGCGAAAGTGCGGGGACCATCCTGCTGCCGCCGTCGCGCAAGGTACCGGCATAGTCGCGCAACAAATGGAAGACCCAGAATATCAGTGACGGCCCACGGAAATGTTCCGGCATATCGTAATGGACACGCCGGATCAGCTCGACGATGGCGGTCAGGTTTTCCGGCTTGCGTACGTCTTCCGGCTCGAAGGTCTTACCCTCAACAAAGCGCAGCACCAGCGCACCCGGTTCCGCGTACACCACCTCGGGCGATATCCCCGCTTTGTAGGCAGCCCGGCTCGCCGCAAGCTCGTTGAAGCGCATCACCTGGTGCAGCGGAATATCGCCGCCGACACGTACGACGAATTTCTCACCCGAATCCTCGACCACGAAATTCACATTGGTAATGCCGCCGGACAACGGCACAGGTTCGACCCTGCCTTTCCAGAATGACAGTCCCTCGACGAAGGCCCTGGCCTGTTCGGTCATGCCGTGCCCCCCTGTTCACCAAGCCCCAGGCGCCGGCGCATGTGGCCGCTTCCCGCCGCGATCAGCCGGTCTGCGATGATCGCGATGAATGCCACCGACAGGCCGGCGACGATGCCCCGTCCGGTATCGGCCTTGGTCAGTGCGATATAGACCTCCTGGCCAAGATCGCGTGTGCCTACCAGCGCGGTGATCACCAGCATCGACAGGGCCAGCATGATGGTCTGGTTGATGCCCAGCATGATTTCCGGCAGGGCCAGCGGCAGCTTGATCTTCCAAAGCAGTTGCCGGCGCGTGCACCCGGCCGCGATGCCGGCCTCCAGAAGATGCGGGTCGATCTGGCGGATGCCGTGCGCGGTATAGCGGATTGCCGGCGCCAGCGCATAGGCCACGACGGCAATCATCGCCGCGAAATCGCCGACCCGGAACAACATCACGACAGGCATTAGGTAAACGAAGCTGGGCAGCGTCTGAAGCGTATCGATGACGACCTGCACAATCCCGCCGACGCGCTGGTTCTGGGCCGCGAGGATACCGATGGGAATGCCGATCAGGGATGCTATCATGACCGAAATGCCGCACAGATAGATGGTGATCATCGCCTTTTCCCACTGCCCGGTCACCGCGATCGAAAGGGACAGCAAGAAGGCGGTGACCGCCAGCCGCCAGCCACCAAGACGCCAGCCCGCAAGGGAAACCAGTCCGACGACGACGATCCACGGAAGCCCCAGCAGGAAGCGCTTGAACGGCACCATCAGCTGCAGAAGGAGGAAGTTCTTGAAGCCTTCCAACAGGTCGAAGAAGTTTACGTTGATGAATTTGACGAGTTCCGCCCAGAACGATCCCGTGGTGATTTCCAGGGCCTCGGGATAGGCCTGTACCGGCGCCAGGAACAGCCCCGCAAAACCCGTAACCGCAACCCAGGCCAGCGCGATGAAAAGCCAGGGATGGCGGCGGATCCAGTTTTCCGGCCGCTCGTGATGCGGCGTCGAGGTTCTCGCGGCGAAGGCCTGGCTGAGGCGGTCCAGCGCGATTGCCAGCACGACGATGGCTATCCCGGCCTCCAGCCCCGCGCCGATCTGCAACCGCCGCAGAGAGCTGAGCACGTCGAAACCGAGCCCGCCCGCCCCGATCATCGAGGCGATGATCACCATGTTCAATGAGAGCATGATCACCTGGTTGACCCCGACCATCAGCGACGGCATCGCCGCGGGCACAAGTACCTTCCATGTCATCTGTCGCTGTGTACAGCCGACCATGCGACCGAAATCCACGATCTCTTCGGGCACCTGCCGCATGGCCAGCATGGTAACCCGCACCATCGGCGGCATCGCGTAGATGATTGTCGCGGTCATGGCCGCCACCGGGCCGAAGCCGAACAGGAACAGGATCGGGACAAGATAGGCGAAGATGGGAACCGTCTGCATCAGGTCGAGGATCGGCCTGATCGCCTTTTCCAACCATGGGCTGCGGCAGGCCAGGATGCCGAGCAGCAGACCGAACACCACGCCGATCGGAACTGCCACGACGATCGAGGACAGGGTCACCATGGCGCTGTCCCACTGGCCGAATACCGCGAGATACAGGAAACAGCCGCCAACAAGAGCAGCAAGTTTCCAGTCCCGCGCATAATGCCCCATCGCGGTGATGACGCCTATCACCGCCAGCCAGCTTAATGGCGGCGCAATCTGCACCGCATCGGACCCCTGCCCCTTGAGCAGGCCGGTGCTGAAGAGGCTGGTTGCGGCCGTCAACGGCCAGTCCAGCAGCCATGAGACCGACCGTGTCAGTTCCTTGAAAGTAAAGATCCCGAAAGTGGCGTCATTGACCAGCCACTTCATGAAATCCGTGATCATGAAGCGGACCGGCAGTATCCAGTCCCGCGGATATTTATGCGCCCAGGGCAGCAGATCGTCGGTCAACCGGGTAAACAGGATGGCGATCAGCAGGATCGCGCCCCACCATATCCATCCGGGGCGCAGACCATGCCGCAGGACGGCCGGGATGTGCTGCGCGGCCTTCACGCTTCGCCGCCGCCCCGCCGGTCGCGTCCCACCAGCACGTCGATCACCGCCTGGCGC
>JBFFGY010000248.1:0-4669 GCA_041557215.1 Alphaproteobacteria bacterium | reverse complement strand
GGCTGCGGGCCGGACGGCCCGCAGCATCGTTTGAGAAATGGCGGAAATCAGCGGGATTCCGGCTCGCCTTCGACAGGCGGGACGGGTAAATTTGTGACCGCCGCAGGAACAGTAACGGAGTGGAAAAATGGCAAACGAGCCAATGAACGGAGCCCAAGTCGTCATCAAAGCCCTGGTGGACCAGGGTGTCGATGTCGTATTCGGATATCCGGGCGGCGCCGTACTGCCGATCTATGACGAGCTGTTCAAGCAGAACCAGCTGCGCCACATTCTGGTGCGCCACGAGCAGGGCGCGGTCCATGCGGCGGAAGGCTATGCCCGCTCTACCGGCAAGGTCGGCGTGGTGCTGGTGACCAGCGGCCCGGGCGCAACCAACGCGGTGACCGGCCTGACCGATGCGCTGATGGACAGCGTGCCGATCGTCTGCCTGACCGGTCAGGTGCCGACGCATCTGATCGGCAACGACGCCTTCCAGGAATGCGACACGACCGGCATCACCCGCCCCTGCACGAAACATAATTACCTGGTCAAGGAGCCGGACAGGCTGGCCAAGACCCTGCATGAGGCCTTTTACGTGGCGCGCAGCGGTCGCCCCGGCCCGGTTGTGGTGGATCTGCCAAAGGACATCCAGTTCGCCACCTGCCCCTATACGGGGCCGGGCAATGTGAAGCACAAGACTTACCGGCCGCAGATCAAGGGGGATGCGAAGAAGATCGCCAAGGCGGTGGAAATGATCGCCAAGGCCAAGCGCCCGGTCATCTATGGCGGCGGCGGCATCATCAATTCCGGGCCGAAGGCGGTGGAGTTGTTCGGCAAGTTCGTGAAGATGACCGGCGCGCCGACGACCCTGACCCTGATGGGGCTGGGCGCCCTGCCGGCGTCCGACGACCGTTATCTCGGCATGGTGGGCATGCATGGCACCTACGAATCCAATATGGCGATGCATGGTTGCGACGTCATGGTTTGTATGGGCGCCCGCTTCGACGACCGTGTGACCGGCCGGCTGGATGCTTTCTCGCCGGGCTCCAAGAAGATCCACATCGATATCGACCCGACCTCGATCAACAAGAACGTGGCGGTCGATCTGGGTATCGTCGGCGATGTTGCCGCCGTAATCGACGACATGATCAAATTGTGGAAGGCGGAAAAGAAGCAGCCTGACAAGAAGGCGGTTGCTTCCTGGTGGAAGACGATCGAAGGCTGGCGCGCGGTCGACTGCCTGAAGTTCAACACCAATGACAAGATGATTAAGCCGCAAGAGGCGATCAAGAGGCTTTACGAGCTGACCCAGGACCGCGAGGTGTTCATCACCACCGAGGTCGGTCAGCACCAGATGTGGGCGGCCCAGCATTTCCGTTTCGAGAAACCGAACCACTGGATGACCTCCGGCGGGCTGGGCACCATGGGCTATGGCCTGCCGGCGGCGGTCGGCGTGCAGTTGGGGAATCCGGACGCGCTGGTGGTGGATATCGCCGGCGAGGCCTCGACCATGATGAACATCCAGGAACTGGCGACCGCCATCCAGTACCGGTTGCCGATCAAGGTCTTCATCATCAACAACGAATATATGGGCATGGTTCGCCAGTGGCAGGAACTGCTGCATGGCGGGCGTTATTCCGAGAGCTATTCCGCCGCCCTGCCCGATTTCGTGAAACTGGCCGAGGCCTTCGGCGGCAAGGGCCTGCGGGCGACCAAGCCGTCCGAACTCGACGACGTGATCCGCGAAATGATCGCGCATGACGGCCCTGTCGTCGTCGACATTGCGGTGGACCCGAAGGAAAACTGCTTCCCGATGATTCCGTCGGGCGCCGCCCATAACGAGATGCTGCTTGGTCCGGCCGACGAGGCAGAGAAGCCCGTTTCCGAGGATGGCATGGTGCTGGTATGAACGACGGCCCCCGATATTCGAACAGGCATATGGACAATGAGTGAAATAGAACGACATACGATTGCCGTGCTGGTGGACAACGAGCCGGGTGTGCTGGCCCGCGTGGTGGGCCTTTTTTCGGGCCGCGGCTACAATATCGAGAGCCTGACTGTCTCGGCGGTCTCTGAAGACGGATCCATGTCACGGATGACCATCGTCACCACCGGCACGCCTATGATCATCGAGCAGATCAAGGCGCAGGTGGACAAGCTGGTTCCGGTCCACGAGGTGCATGACCTGACCGAGGAAGGGGCTCATCTGGAGCGCGAGGTCGCCCTGGTGAAGGTGGTCGCCAGCGGCGCCGAGCGGCGCGAATCCCTGCGGATAGCCGATATCTTCAATGCCCGGGTGGCAGACACGACCAGGGACTCCTTCGTCTTTTCCCTCACCGGAAAGCCCGAGAAGATCGATTCCTTCATCGAACTGATGCGGTCGCTGGGCAAGACAGAGATTGCACGCAGCGGCGTGGTTGGCATTGCCCGCGGCGCAAAGGCGCTGTAAAACCCCCGCGGTTCATCGAGTTTTAATACGGACAACTGGACAGCAAGAGAGAGTATGTGATGCGCGTTTATTACGATCGTGACGCCGACGTTAATCTGATCAAGGCCAAGAAGGTCGCGATTGTCGGTTACGGCAGCCAGGGCCACGCCCATGCCGCCAACCTCCGCGACAGCGGCGTGAAGGAAGTCGGCATTGCCCTGCGCGCCGGTTCCGCCAGCGCGGCCAAGGCCGAAGAGGCCGGCTTCAAGGTGATGAGTGTCGCCGAGGCCGCGGCCTGGGCCGATGTCATCATGATGGCGGCGCCCGACGAGCTGCAGCGCCATATCTGGGCCGACCATCTGCGCGACAATATGAAGGAGGGCGCGGCGATCGCCTTCGCGCACGGACTTAACGTGCATTTCAACCTGATCGAACCGCGTCCCGACCTAGACGTGCTGATGGTGGCGCCGAAAGGCCCCGGCCATACGGTTCGCTCGGAATACCAGAAGGGCGGCGGCGTACCCTGCCTGCTGGCGGTCGACCAGAACGCCACCGGCAATGCGCACGAGATCGGCCTGTCCTATGCCTGCGCCATCGGCGGCGGCCGTTCCGGCATTATCGAGACCACCTTCAAGGAAGAATGCGAAACCGATTTGTTCGGCGAGCAGGTGGTGCTCTGCGGCGGCCTGACCTCGCTGATCCAGGCCGGCTACGAGACCCTGATCGAGGCCGGCTATGCGCCGGAAATGGCCTATTTCGAATGCCTGCACGAAGTGAAGTTGATCGTCGACCTGATCTATGAAGGCGGTATCGCCAACATGCGCTATTCGATCTCGAATACGGCCGAATATGGCGACTATGTCACCGGCCCGCGCATCATTACTGACGAAACGAAGGCTGAGATGAAGCGCGTCCTGGAAGATATCCAGTCGGGCCGCTTCACCCGCGACTGGATGCTGGAGAATGAGGTCGGGCAGACCAGCTTCAAGGCGACCCGCCGCCGTGAGGCCGCGCACAATATCGAGGAAGTCGGCGAGCGCCTGCGCGCCATGATGCCCTGGATCACGGCCAACCGCCTGGTCGACAAGAGCAAGAACTAGGGCGGATCACTCCGCAACAGTTCAGGCGGGGCGCAGCCGGAAGGTTGCGCCCCGTTTCTTTTTCGGCGGATGCCGCTCACAAAAAGGTTAAGAAAAATCGTTGCGCCGGGCTGTGGAAAAGTCGTAATGATGGCTGAATGGTCGGCCGGACAGGTGCCGAGTATTTTTAAGTGCATATGCTCATAAATATTCCGGCTTGTCGGGGGAGAGTTTAGGGATTATTTAACTAAACTGGTCGTATCAAGAGATTGCGGCGAACGAGAGTTTAACGAGCGGATAGAGCGTATATGCACGGAATCGATCATATCGCTTTCGAAGCCGGTGTGGATAACACCGGTGCGTATGCCTGCGCGCTCGGCCGTATCCCGCGCCCGGACTCGTCCGGGCGTTTTGTGGTTTTTGATCTGCTAGGCAGTGGGCTTCTTCTGCGACTTATTCGCCCCTGAGCGTTTGAGGCCGCCTTGCGTGGGCGGCGTACGTTCAGGGGTTACGTCAGGAAGTTGCGTACCACCGACCGAAGCAGAGGAACCCGAAAGATGACCACGACGACCGAATCTATGCAGCAAGACCAGAACCGAAACGAAGAGAACCACGTCCGGATTTTCGACACAACGCTCCGCGATGGCGAGCAGTCGCCGGGCTGTTCGATGAATCTGGAGGAGAAGCTGCGTGTCGCCACGGCGCTGGAGGCCATGGGCGTCGATATTATCGAGGCCGGCTTCCCCATCGCGTCCAACGGCGATTTCGAGGCGGTGAGCGCAATTGCGCGCCGCGTCAAAAACTCCACGGTGGCCGGCCTGTCGCGCGCCAACCGCAAGGATATCGACCGCGCCTGGGAAGCGTTGAAACATGCCGCCCGCCCGCGCATCCACAATTTCATCTCCACCAGCCCGCTGCATATGAAATACAAGCTGCAGATGGAGCCCGAAGCGGTGCATGACCGCATGGTGGAGGCGGTGTCCTACGCCCGGAACCTCTGCGATGACGTGGAATGGAGCCCGGAGGACGGCACCCGCACCGAGCATGATTTCCTGTGCCGCTGCGTGGAATCGGCGATCCAGGCCGGCGCCAGCACGATCAACATCCCGGATACCGTCGGCTATACCACGCCGGAGGAGTTCTACGAGATGATCTCGATGCTGATGAACCGGGTGCCGAATAT
>JBFFGY010000247.1:0-4670 GCA_041557215.1 Alphaproteobacteria bacterium | reverse complement strand
GCCGAAGAACCGCCCCGGACTGCCTTCCTCGGTGTAATGTTTCGCCATCGGCCCCGGCAACATCAGGTTCCGCTCGATCCCCTGGGCCAGACGGCTGATCCAGTCCGGCGAAAAGGCCTGGCGCAACACCACGACACCGTCGCGCTGGAATCGCTTCACGGTCTCGTCGGAAATCAGGGCGGCTGCATGATCGTTCATCGGCTTATCCTCCCATGCTGAACCGTAACGCCTGTCGCAAAGCTTGACCAGCCCGATCGCTGGCGTTTATCTGGCTGCTGCCTCAACCCAGCGAAAGCATGACCATGCCGCCGAAAGCCAACCCGCTGAAACTCAACAAGCTGCAGCTCAAGACCCTGGCCATCCTGCAGGAGGTGACGAACGACCCATCGGCGATGACGGAGCGCGACGAGACCAGTGGCGGCATCCGGATTATCGGCCTGCCGGCGCCGCACGGGAACCATTTCCATGTGGGCCGGCGCGTGGTGATGACCAGCGATGCCACCGGGCTGAACAACGAGGGAGTCTGGATGGCGTTGGTCAGGAAGGGCCTGGCCGCGGCCGGCGTCTTTCCTTTCAGCATAGTCATCACCCCGGCCGGCCTTGGCTACGACACCGGCATCCGCGACGAGATCCTGCACGGCTCGGATCATTAGGGGCCTTCGGCCTCCTCGCAATGACGTCGATAACCGCGATCACCCCTCGCGGGTCGTGTCGCTGAGGCGCCGCGTTTCGAAACCCTTCTGGGTCAACAGTTCGATCAGCTGCCGGATATGCGCCTCGTCGCGGGTTTCCACCACCACATCCAATTCGGTTTCCTTGGCCGGCACGTCATGGAACAGGCGCTGGTGGTAGACTTCGATGATATTGGCGCCGGTGCCACTGATTTCCGCCGCCACACCTGCCAGATGGCCCGGCTCGTCGGGTACCAGGATGCGCAGGCGCGCCATCCGCCCGGCCCGGATCAGTCCGCGCATCAGCAGCGAGGCCAGTAGCCGCGAGTCGATATTGGCGCCGGAAACCACCAGCCCGACGCGCCGGCCTTCGAAGCGTTCGTGGTTCGACGCCAGCGCGGCCAGCGCAGCCGCCCCTGCCCCTTCGGCCATCACCTTGGCGATTTCCATCATTTCGACCACGGCGTTTTCCAGCGCCGGCTCGCCGACAAGCACCATCCCGTCCACCAGCTTGCGGATGATCTCCAGATTAATCGCGCCGGGTCCCTTCACGGCGATGCCTTCGGCCAGGGTATGGCCGCCGGCCTTGCCATCGATGCCCTCCAGCGCGTTATGGACCGCCGGATACATCGCCGCTTCGACGCCGATGACTTTCATATCCGGGCAGATGGCCTTGGCCGCCGTCGCCATGCCGGCGATCAGCCCACCGCCCCCCACCGGTACCAGGATCGCATCCAGGTCCGGCTGCGCCTCCAGCATCTCCAGCGCAATCGTCCCCTGTCCCGCGATCACCGCCGGGTCGGCGAAGGGATGGACGAAAGTCAATCCTTCGCGCTCGGCCAACGCCATGGCGTGTGGTTCGGCGGCGCTGACGTCGGTGCCGTGCAGCACGACCTGTGCGCCCAGCGCCTCGGTGCGGCGGATCTTGGTGAAAGGCGTGCCGCGAGGCATGACGATGGTCGCCGGGATGCGCAGCCGTTGCGCATGCCAGGCCACGCCCTGCGCATGGTTGCCCGCCGACACCGCGATGACGCCCGCCTTGGCCTGCGCCCCGTCCAGGCTCAACAGCTTGGCCAGCGCCCCGCGGTCCTTGAACGAACCGGTGCGCTGCAGCGTCTCCAGCTTCAGGAAAATCTCGGCGCCGTACTGCGCCGACAGCGCCGCGGAATGCACCGTCGGTGTGGCCACCACCTGGCCCTTAATCCGGTCCGCCGTCGCGCGGATATCGTCGATGGTCACGCTCATTCCGGCACCTTATCACGGCTTGCAGAGAGCTGCGTAGTTCGCGGGGAAAAAACCAGCTCTTTTTTACCTGAAATTAGCACTTGCAGTGCAAACTGAAAGGCTGTAAACGCCGCGCCTTATACCCGACCGCAGCGATCCACGACGCGACTCATAACGCGCAATCCGGCGGGGAGGACATCGGGACAACATCTGGTCCGATCGGGAGATTTGGCCATGCACAAGATTACCGACATCAACCTGCCCCTCGACTCGGTCGTGCCGTCGCGCTCGCGCGCGCCGCTTATGCGCCGGTTCGACGACGCGGACGCCATGGTCGCGGCGCTGCAGCCCAGCTATCCGGTCCATTGCCTGCGCCCCCATGTGCTGCGCGAAAACGCCCGCCGTTTCATCGACGGCTTCCCCGGGCGTGTCATGTATGCGGTCAAGTGCAACCCGCACCCCGCCGTGCTGCATCACCTGGCGGCCGCAGGCATCCGGGATTTCGACACGGCGTCGCTGCCTGAAATCGCGCTGCTGCGGGAAACCGACCCCGATGCCGAGCTCTATTTCATGCATCCGGTGAAGTCGCGCGCGGCGCTGCTGTCGGCTTCGAAGGTTTACGACGTGCAGCATTATGTCATTGACCATGCCGACGAGCTGGCCAAGATCCTGGAGACAACCGGCCGGCGCGACATCACCGTGCTGGTGCGGCTGTCGACGCTGGGCGGCAAGGCGCTGTTCGAGCTGTCGCGTAAATTCGGGGCGGCGCCGGCCGAGGCCGTGGAACTGCTGCGCATGGTGCATCAGGCCGGCCTGGAAACCGGCCTTGCCTTCCATGTTGGCTCGCAATGCGTCGAACCCTCGGCCTGGGCCGCGGCGATGGAACTGGCCGGACGGGTGATTGCCGAGGCCGGCGTGCCGATCCGGTTCCTGGATGTCGGCGGCGGATTCCCGGTGAACTACGCCAACCACGCGGTGCCGCCGCTGGAGGATTTCTTCGCCGTCATCCGCGATGGGCTGTCGCGCATGCCGATTGGCCGCGACTGCACCGTGATGTGCGAGCCGGGTCGGGCTCTGGTGGCGGACGCCGTTTCGGTCGTCGCCCAGATCCAGCTGCGCAAGGGCAATGCGCTCTATATTAATGACGGCATCTATCACAGCCTGTCGGAGACCGCGCTGGCCAGTGTGCATCTGCCGGCACGCCTTATCGCGCCGGGCCGGGAAACGTCTCTGGAGACCGCCGACTACACGATCTTCGGACCGACCTGCGATTCCATGGATGTACTGCCCCACACGGTCAGCATGCCGGCGAACGCTGCCGAGGGCGACTGGATCGAGTTCGGCCAGATCGGCGCCTATTCCAACGCCATGGCCACCCGCTTCAACGGCTTCACCGCCGACACCTTCGTCAGCGTCGACTCCCCGGCGTTCCGGCCATAGAGGCCTAACCGACTTCCCTGACCGCTTGTCCCAAGGCCGCTCTGGCGCACGGGGCGGCGGCATGTTAGGCAGGACGCACGGATGCGACCCCGCCGTTTGCGGGGCCGCGATGTGACGTTCCACGCTTGTTTCACTGCAGCGGAAACCGCCGGTTCATGTCTGACGCCCGTTTTTCTGCCATACCGCAATTTCAATCGGTCATCGTCCGGCGTCTCGTCCTGTTTGCCGTCCTGTTCCTGGCCTCTCTGCGCATGGTCGGCGATTACGACGTGTTCTTCCACATGGTGGTGGGGCGCGAGGTGCTGCGGCGCATGGCCGTGCCGACCGAGGAATTCTACATCCTGCTGCTGCAGGGCCAGCCAGGAGAGTATTTCGAATGGGGCTTCGGCGTTCTCTATCACTTGGTATACCGGCTCGCTGGCCTTCCGGGCATGTCGGTACTGAATTCCCTGCTGGCGGCCGGCGCCATTACCCTCGTCGTCGCCGCGGGGTTGCGCCGCGAGGCCGCTTGGTGGGTCATGTTCGTCCCAGCGGCGCTGCTGCTCTGGTGGATGGATTTCCGCCTGGTGTTCCGGCCCGAAATCCTGCTCTTCCTGTTCCTGGCCGCCGAGATCTTTCTGCTGGAGCGGTTTCTCGCCGCGTCGGATCACCGCTATCTGATGCCCCTACCGCTCATTGCCTGGATGCTGGCGCAGTGCCACCCCTCGCCGGCGATCCTCGTCATGGTCCTCGGCGCCTACGGGCTGCAGGTACTGCTGCAGGCTCCGCCGCCGGCACGGCTGCGCCGGGCCCTTACCGTGGCCGGGACCGGGCTGGCGATGCTTCTGCTGGCCGCGATCAACCCGCATGGCGTAAAGCAGATCATCCTGCCATTCACCTTCGCTTCGCAGACCGACCTGCTTCAGAATCTGTCGGAATTCATCCCGTCGCTGCAATCTTCAAAGCGCTGGCTGTTCGTCGGCGCGGCGCTTACCATTCTGGCAGCCTTGGCCGCGCCGAACCGCCGTGCAGTGGATGTGCTGCTGATCGCCGTCTTCGGCTTCCTGGCCTTCAAATATGTCCGCAATATCGCGATGTTCGCGCTGATCGGAGGGGTGGCCCTGACCCGCGCCACCGACTGGGCCGCATCGCGCCTGCCCCGGCGGGCGACGGCGCTATCGGCCCTGGCCGGAGCCGTCGCGCTGCTTACCCTGCCCATCACCAATGGCGAATGGGGCCTGGGGCTGAAGCCGAACACCTTCCCCGACAAGGGCGTCGGGCTGCTGGCGCAATACCGGCCGAAGGGCAATATCCTGAATTTCATCCATCTGGGCAGCTATCTGCGCTGGCGGCTGG
>JBFFGY010000246.1:0-4688 GCA_041557215.1 Alphaproteobacteria bacterium | reverse complement strand
TCCGTCTTCTCCGGCATGGGGTTGCCGTCGATATCGAAGGTTTCGATCGTCGCGCCTTCGCGCAGTTCGCTCAGCATGGTGGTGGCGATTTCCTGGGTCGCCTGTTCCGCCAACTGGTCGCGCATTTCGTCGAAGCCGGGCTGCGGCTGCTGCCGGCGATCCTCGACCTTGATGATGTGCCAACCGAAATCGGTCTTGACCGGGGCCTCCGAAACGGCGCCGGCATCCATGGCGAAGGCAGCGTCGGCGAAGGGTTTGACCATCTGGTCGTGGGTAAAGTAACCCAGGTCACCACCGTTGGGGCCGCTGGGGCCGGTGGAATGTTCCTTCGCAGCCTCGGCGAAATCCTTGCCGCCCTGCACTTCGGTCAGAACTTCCTTGGCCTTGTCTTCCGTTTCCAGAAGGATGTGGCGGGCATGGACCTCCGATGCGGCCGGATTGGCGGCCTTCCAGTCCTCGTAGCGCTGCTGCAGAACTTCCTCCGTCAGCTTCGCCTCGACCTCGCGCTGGAAGTAGACCTGCATCAGGACACGCTTGCGCAGCGCCGCCATCTGCTTTTCCACCTCCGGGTCGTCGGCCGGTACGGCCTTGGCGGCGGCGCTGGCGATCAGTTTTTCGTCAACCAGCCGATCCAGCAATAGCGGATAGATAACATCCGGACCCATCTGCTGGGCTTGGGGCGGAAGCTGGGCCAGCGCTTCTTCATAGTCGCTGCGATAGACGTTCTCGCCATTTACCTTGGCGATAACCACTCCGTCTTCCTTGCTCTCCGGTTTGCTCTCGGTCTGTGCAATTGCGTCCGGCTGATTGGCCACCCAGACATAGGCGCCCACGATCAGTCCGAGCCCCGCCAGGGCCACGAAGGCCAATTTGAACTTAGCCATGAAAAATCCTCTTGCGTGATATTGCGGTCGGGCTTTCGCCCCTTCTCAGGGCGCATAAAGCATATTCGCCCCATCGCTACAAGGATCGCAAATAGCGGATAAACCGAAGATGAACGGGATTTGCGATCTTCCGCGTAATTACCCCTGTCGTTGACAGGAGGTCGCCGGCCCCTTATGTGACATTCGCGGTTTGGCGCATCCGTTCGCGCCGGCGGCCGCGATTCTTTATAAGCCGAGGTTTTTTCCATGATTGGCGGGTTGCTCAAGAAGGTTTTCGGCACATCCAACGATCGCCGCCTGGCGGGTTACAGGAAGACGGTCGAGGCGATAAATGCGATGGAGCCGGAACTCGAGGCCCTGTCGGACGACGAATTGCGCGCCCGCACGGACTGGCTGCGCAAATGTTGCGAAGATGGCGAATCGCTGGACGACCTCTTGGTCGACGCTTTCGCCACCGTGCGCGAGGCCGCGAAGCGGACCCTTGGTCAGCGGCATTACGATGTCCAGTTGCTGGGCGGTATCATTCTGCATTCTGGCCGGATCGCCGAGATGAAGACGGGCGAAGGCAAGACGCTGGTGTCGACGCTGCCGGTCTACCTTAATGCGTTAAGCGGCAATGGCGTGCATGTGGTCACGGTCAATGACTATCTGGCCAAGCGCGACGCCGGCTGGATGGGGCAGATCCACGAATTCCTCGGCATGAGCGTTGGCTGCATCGTGCATGAACTGACCGACGACGAACGCCGCGACGCCTATGCCTGCGACATCACCTATGGCACAAACAATGAACTCGGCTTCGACTATCTGCGCGACAATATGAAATTTCGCTTGCAGGACATGGTGCAGCGGGACTTCAACTACGCCATCGTCGACGAAGTCGACTCTATCCTGATCGACGAGGCCCGCACACCCCTGATCATCTCGGGCCAGGCGGAGGATTCCTCGGAGCTGTACCGCCGGGTCGATGCATTGATCCCGCGGCTGGTGGAGGAAGATTACGAAAAGGATGAAAAGCAGCGCGCTGTGACCCTGACCGAGGATGGTCAATCCCATATCGAGGAGTTGCTGCGCGAATCAGGCCTCTTGAGCGAGGGCGGGCTTTACGACCTGCAGAATATCAGCCTGGTGCATCACGCCAACCAGGCGCTCAGGGCGCATAAGAGCTTTACCCGCGACGTCGATTACATCGTCAAGGACGACAAGGTCGTCATCATCGATGAATTCACTGGCCGCATGATGGAGGGCCGGCGCTATTCGGACGGCCTGCACCAGGCGCTGGAGGCCAAGGAACGGGTTTCGATCCAGAACGAGAACCAGACTCTGGCCTCGATCACGTTCCAGAATTATTTCCGGCTATACCCGAAACTGTCCGGTATGACCGGCACGGCCATGACAGAGGCCGGAGAATTCGCGGAAATTTACGGCCTGGAAGTCGTCGAGATGCCGACCAACCGGCCAATGGTCCGTAACGACATGGACGATGAGGTCTACCGGACAAGGTGCGAGAAATACAATGCGGTGCTCGAACAGATCCGCGAATGCCACAAACGCAAGCAGCCGGTGCTCGTCGGCACGGTCAGCATCGAGAAATCCGAGGAACTGGCGGCGCTGCTAAAGAAACACAAGATCGCGCACAATGTGCTGAACGCCCGCCACCATGAAAAAGAGGCCTACATCATAGCCGAGGCCGGCGTGCCCGGCGCGGTGACGATCGCCACCAACATGGCTGGCCGCGGCACCGATATCCAGCTTGGCGGCAATCTGGAAATGCGCCTGTGGAAAGATCTGGACGGCATAGAGGACGAAGCCAAGCGCGCCAAGAAAACCGAACAGATCAAGGCCGATATCGAGAAGAAGAAACAGGTCGTGATGGAGGCCGGCGGCCTCTTCGTGCTGGGTACCGAACGCCATGAATCGCGGCGCATCGACAACCAGTTACGTGGCCGTTCCGGACGCCAGGGCGATCCTGGCGCCTCGAAATTCTTCGTCAGCCTGGAAGACGATCTGATGCGTATCTTCGGCTCCGAGCGCATGGACGGCATGCTGCAGAAGCTGGGGCTGGAAGAGGGCGAGGCAATCGTCCATCGCTGGATCAATAAGGCGCTGGAGAAGGCGCAGCAGAAGGTCGAGGCGCGCAACTTCGAAATCCGCAAGCAGTTGCTCAAATATGACGATGTGATGAACGACCAGCGGAAGGTCATCTTCGAGCAGCGCAAGGAACTGATGCGCAGTGACGATGTGCATGAGGAAATTGTCGCCATGCGCCACGAGACGGTCGAGGAGATCGTCGAGCGCTGTATCCCGCCCAGTGCCTATGCCGAGGAATGGGAAGTGGATTCGCTTCGCGAGGAATGCATCCGCGTCTTCGGGCTCGAGCTTCCGATTGCCGACTGGGCGGCCGAGGAAGGCATTGCCGACCAGGAGATCAGGGAGAGGATCACCGATGCGATCGACCGCAAGATGGCGGAAAAGGGGGCGACCTTCGGGCCTGACCTGATGCGCTATGCGGAAAAGACCCTCCTGCTGCAGCTGCTGGACCAGAACTGGAAGGAGCATCTGCTGCAGCTCGACCATCTGCGCCAGGGCATCCACCTGCGTGGCTACGGCCAGCGCGACCCCCTGAACGAATACAAACAGGAAGCCTTCGCCCTGTTCGAAGGGCTGCTGGAGCAGTTGCGGAGCAGCGTGACCGAGTATCTGGCGCATCTGCAGATCAGGACCGAGCCGCCCGTGCCTGAAGGCGGAGCCGAGCCGGCGCCGCCGGCCGGTGGTGGCTACGATCCATCGCGGATGCAGGAGACGCGTTCAGACCCCGCGCTGGGTGGTGGCGATCAGCCGGCGGGTGACGGCATGCCGGTGCAGAGCCGCGCGGCCGCGCCGCAGATTGATCCGAAGAATCCGGCGACCTGGGGCAAGGTTCCGCGCAATGCAGCCTGTCCCTGCGGATCCGGCAAAAAATACAAACACTGCCACGGGCGGGTCGGCTAAGACCCCGCCCGCTCAGTTCTCCCTGCGCAGGGAGATATCGACCATCAGCGACCCCGCCAGCGCCTCGAGCGCCGACTGAAGTTCGCCCGCATCCATCCCCCGGGGCAGACGGACCTGCGCCTCGGCAAAGAACATGACTCCACCGCTCATCGGCGCGTCGCGGATATCCGTATCCATCTCCTCGACGCTAACGCCATGTTCGGCCAGACAGTGGGTGATTTCGTGCAGGATGCCCACCTGATCCGGCCCGACGAGGTCCAGTTGATAGAGCGAGCCGGTTTCCGCCGCCTTTGCCTTTGCCTCATCGACGCTGATGTGAAAGCCTTCATTCTCCAGCACCGAAAGCGCCTTTTTCAGCGCGGCAACCTTGCCTGCCGGGATTTCGACCATGGCGATGCCGGCGAATTTCTCGGCAAGATTTGCCATGCGGCTTTCCAGCCAATTGCCGCCGCCATCGGCGACTGTCTCGGTCAACCGGTCCACCAGGCCGGGGCGGTCGTCGGCGATGAAGGTGAGAACGAGCGTTTTCGCCATGGTCGTGTCCTTCCGCTATGGGCGTGCGATATGAGCTTAACAATGGCCGCACGCCGTCGCCAGTATTCAGTGATATAAATCGGTTGACCGGGCGGCGCCTCATTAGAAACTTGGAGGTGCCGAAGGCATAAGCAGTCATGCCCCCAGGCTTTTGGCAATCTCCTCTGCCGCCCGTATGCCGGAGAGGTAGGCGCCGTGGCAGGTCGCGTGGGCGCCGGCGATAGTTGCCTCCCCGGCGAAAAACAGCCGCTCGTCGATCGACTTCGCGAGCACTTGGCGCTG
>JBFFGY010000245.1:0-4691 GCA_041557215.1 Alphaproteobacteria bacterium | reverse complement strand
GTGGCCGAATGCCTGGCGCGGCATCTCGGCCGGGAAGTCCGGCTGGTCGCGGACTGGCTGGATGGCGTCGACGTGGAACCCGGGCAGGTCGTGTTGTGCGAGAACGTCCGTTTCAACCCGGGCGAGAAGCGCAATGACGAGAGCCTCGCGCGCCGCATGGCGGCGCTCTGCGACATTTTCGTCATGGATGCTTTCGGCACAGCCCACCGCGCCCAGGCTTCCACTGAAGGCGTGGGGCATTATGCGCCGGTCGCCTGCGCCGGCCCTTTGCTGGCGGGCGAACTCGAGGCCCTATCCAGGGCCCTGAATCATCCCGCGCGGCCCATGCTGGCGATCGTCGGCGGCGCCAAGGTCAGCACCAAGCTGACGGTGCTCGAATCCCTGCTGGACCGGACCGACCAACTGATCGTCGGCGGCGGCATCGCCAACACCTTCGTCGCCGCGACCGGCCACGAGGTCGGCCAGTCGCTGTACGAACCCGACCTGATCGATGAGGCGCAGAAGCTGATTCGCCTGGCGCACCGGAAAGGCGGCGATATACCCATTCCCAAGGATCTCCTGGTGGCCAAGGAATTCTCACCCGATGCGCCGGCCTTCGTACGCAAGCTCGACGAGGTCCAGCCCGACGAGAAAATCCTGGACATCGGGCCGCTGACGGCAATGGACTATGCCGACATGATCTGGAATGCCGGCACGGTGCTCTGGAACGGCCCGGTCGGCGTGTTCGAGTTCAAGCATTTCGCCGCGGGCACCCGTTCCGTGGCCGAAGCCATCGAAAAATCCCGCGCCTTCAGCATCGCCGGCGGCGGCGACACGCTGGCCGCGATCGACATGTTCGATGTCGCGGGGGGGGTCAGCTACATCTCGACCGGCGGCGGCGCGTTCCTGGAGTATGTCGAGGGCAAGACCCTGCCGGCGGTGGCCATGCTGGAGCGGAGGGAGGCCGAGTACCGCAGCTGATTGCAGCGGGGCAGGTCAAGCATCCAGGGCCGCTCAGCGGCTTCATCGATAGCGTGCCTGCCGGCACGCCACGCAGTCGCGGATCAGGGCGGTGACCCCATGGCGCACAAGCCCGTGCCCGCCCACCTCACCGACGCCCGATACTCTGTCCGCCCAGCAGGGTTCCGAGGCGCAGGAACAGCAGTCCGCTGTGCGCCTCGCTCCAGCCCAGCCCCAGGTAAAGCGGCCCCAGCGGTGAGTCATAGCCGAGGTAAACGCTGCCGTTGAGGATGCCTTCGCCGTATACGTCACTTTGCCGCTGCGCAGCATTGCCATATTCCATGGTCACGCCGGCATAAGCTGGCAGGATACCGGTCTTGCCGAGTTCGTAACGATAGCCGAGCATCGAGAAACCATAATGTTGCCCGACCAGCTCGTCGCGCTGGAACCCGGACATATTGAGAAAGCCGCCGCCGGTGAACAGGCCGTAAATCGGCGCATTGTCATCCAGGGTGGTGTTGTATTCCGTGCCGAACCAGGCGGTGTGGCGGCCTCCGCTCCTTGCCGAAAACAGGGAAAAGCGAAGTTGCTCGAAATTGGCGTCGGCGCCCAGACCGGTGTCCGACTTGATGTACTGCAACCTGGCAAAGCTCCCGTTCGAAGGCAGGTAGCGGTTATCGAGGCGGTCGTATACCGCCTCCACGGCCCACTCGCCGCCATCGAAACTGAAATCCGGCTGGGCCGGGTCGCCGATATCGATAGCGGCGTCTCCGGCGTATCGGCTCACGCTCAGAAACAGCCCGGCATGGCGCCCGAATTCACGGCCGAAGACGATCTCGGCCGAATATTCGTCGAATTCCCACTCCTCGAGGGTGTTGCCGGCGCTGTCGAAGACCCGGAATTCCCGCCGGTGGGCCAGGATGGCGGGCCGCAGGATCCAGCGCAGCTGTTCGTCCAGTGGCTTGTAGTATTCCGCGAGCAGGCCCAGGTCTTCGCCAAGCTGAAGGCCGCCGCGGAACTCCGAGCCATGGCGGTCGAGGTCGGTCTTCAAATAGGCCAGCTTGAGGTCGAGGCTGGTCCCCCGGGAGTCGCCGGTGATCTCCAGGCCGGTCTCGATGAAGTCGGCGCCGCGCTGGTCAGGCTCCACGTGGATGACGACACCCTTTTGCCCGCTCTCTTCAACAGTTTCGTAACGGGCCAGCCGAATGAAGCCAAGGGCATGGATCTGCCGCAAGTCCCTTTCGAGCTGCGCCTGGTCCAGCACATCGCCCGGATTGAGCGAAATCTTTCGCCGGATGATTTCATCGGCAAACCGGGAATCGTTGTCGAGCCGAACGAACTGTACCTTGGGCGGACCGGTGACGCAGTCCTCCACGCTGTTGCGCCAGTTGGCGTACTCCGGGCCCGTCAGCGCGTGCCCGGCGAGCCCCCCGGCGCGCACCGACGCCGCCTCGTAGCCCAGCGGCACGACCTCCCGAATGCGCTCGAAATCGGCGGAGCCAAATTCCGTGCCGAGCTGCGGCGCCACCAGCACGTCACGTTCGGTCAGCGTCGCGATCTGCGCTTCCGAGTTGGGCGCGACCATCAGGGTGGTCAGCTGGGCAACGATGGAGAGCAGGTCGGTCAGTTTACCCGCCTCCAGGAGTGGGTATTCGACGTCGACGGCGATGACGATGTCGGCGCCCATGGCGCGCACCACGTCCACCGGCAGGTTGCGCACGATACCGCCATCCACCAGGAGCCTGTCACCATTCGGGACCGGGTCGAAGGCGCCTGGTACCGACATGCTGGAGCGCAGCGCCATCGACAGATTTCCATCGGCCAGCACCACCATGTCCCCGGTCACGATATCCGCGGCCACCGCCCGAAAGGGGATGGGCAGGGCGTTGAAGTCCCGCGTCTGCACGCGCTGCGACAGGACCTTTTCCAACAACAGCATTACCTTCTGGCCGGCCACCGCGCCGCCGGGCAGCCAGCTGCCCTGCTGGCCGACGCCCAGTTTCGGGCCGTACAGTCCCAGGTTGTCATCTGATTTGCGCCGCAGCGGCCGATCTTTGCGTTGCGTTGCGTCGCTGAACAGATCCGCCCAGTCGGCCGCGTTGAGCACTCCCTCGATCTCCACGGCGCTCATGCCGGCGGCGTAAAACCCGCCGATGATGGCGCCCATGCTGGTTCCGGCAATGTAGTCCACGGGAATGCGCAGTTCCTCGAGCTTCTTGAGCACGCCGATGTGCGCGCCGCCGCGCGCGCCGCCGCCGCCCAGCGCCAGGCCGATTTTCGGCCGATCGATGGTCTCGGCGCGCGGGCACTGGCCTGCGTCGGCCTCGCCGCTGAATGCCAGCGTCAGTGCCAGGGCCGACATGAATGAGCGGCTTGTGAAGCGAACGACTTTCTGTGTGGGCATGGTTTTGTCCCGTCTGTGCGTACACGATGCCCAAATACTACGTAGCGTGGAACTTCGGGTCCATGCACGGGGCTGCAATTCCTTGGAAGCGACCGCTGGTCGCAGATTCGATCACGCGAGGTGAGCCTTCAACTCAGCGCGTTCGCCGGCAGGCATTTTCCCGTGGAACCGGACTTCCGCCCAGCGGAGCCTTAGCAGGAGCGGCGCTTTCGCCGCGCACAGGTGCCGGGCCGGTTTCGCGACCAATGGCCCTGCCCTCCGTCCTGATGCACATCATTGAAAAACAGGGCCGGCATCACATAATTGCAGCAGGCAAGCGGACAAGGGGACAGACCATGACTGGCATGGCCTACGAAATTAACCTGGAACTGTCATTCGAACAGGCCCTGGACGTGGTGGTCGCGGCGCTCAAGGCGGAAGGATTCGGGGTGTTGACCCGCATCGACGTGCACGATGCCTTCAAGGAGAAGCTGGACATAGATTTCCGCCCATATTGCATCCTCGGCGCCTGCAACCCGGCATTGGCCCACAGGGCCCTGAGCAACCGGCCGGACGCCGGGCTGATGCTGCCCTGCAACGTGATTGTGGAGGCGGACGAAGCCGGCGGATCGCTGGTACGCATCGTCGATCCGCGCGCCATGCTGCAGGCCGGCGGCTTCGAAACCGACCCGGTGCTGGCGGAAGTTGGCGGCGAGGCGGACGCCAGGCTGAAGCGGGTCGCCTCGGTGTTGTCAGGCTGAGTAACAGCAAGGCAGCCAGGCCGCGTCGAACCGTGAGCTCATCGCTCCCATAGTTACCAAAGCCGTAATCTTCCGCTATCATGTCGCGCTTCCTAGGCCTTATCAGGAACCAGTTCATGGGATTTCAGAAAATTTCCGCGGCGGTAGCCGGTTTGACCGTCAGCCTGTTGCTCAGTACAGCATCCTTCGCAGCGGACAATTACCCGAGCGTCACCGAAGAAGGCCTGGAGAAAATAAAAGACACGGGTGGCACGCTGGTCTATGCAAAGCCGGATGTTGATCTGAGTGTTTACGACCGGGTATGGCTGGTTGACGCCACGGTCGCTTTCAAAAAGAACTGGCAAAGGGATCAGAATCGCGCACAACCATTCAAGGTCAATACCAGGGACATGGATCGGATCAAGGAAGACCTGGCAGGTTTGTTCAAAGAAGTTTTTACCGGAAAACTGACGGAAGGCGGGTATCAACTGGCCACCGAAACCGGAGAAGATGTGCTGGTAGTGCGCCCGGCAATCGTCAACCTGGATGTGCAGGCTCCCGATGTAAGCTCCGCTTCACGCAGTTATCAACTGGCCGAGTCGGCCGGCGAAATGACGTTGTACGTCGAG
>JBFFGY010000244.1:0-4695 GCA_041557215.1 Alphaproteobacteria bacterium | reverse complement strand
GCAAGTTCGAGAGGATAGATATCGCCGGGAATCCGATGCGCGATGCCGCCCTTCAACCTGGCTTCGGCGCGCTGGGGATTGGGGAAGAGTTTCACCACACTGCCGTCTACCTGGCGGTAATAGCAATAGAGCCAGGCGTCCCGGTTCAACTCGACAGTCAGATCGAAATTTTCGCCAATCGAAAATATTGGCCTGTCGCCGCGCGCCGTGGTCAGGCGCAGGGTCAAGGGCTGTGATGCGGGAACAGTAGGCGGCTCGGGTTTGGAGTTCAGGGCCGGTGCCGGCGGCGCCTGGAGGACGGTTTGAGTTTCCTTGTTTTCGCCGATCGGGTTCTCCGGCACGGCCTGTAACTGCGCCTCTTCCACGGGTTCCGGCAAGGCCGATCGTTCCGGCGGCGGTTCAGTGTAATCGGGATGGGTGACGGTGATCTGTTGGGCCTCAACATCAACGCCTCCCTGGACATCGAGATACGGAAACATGCGGCTCAGGCTGGCGGCGATTTCCAATGCTTCGGCCCCGGACCTGTATTCGTACTCCGCACCGCGTGGTCCCTCTTCGATCAACCGGTGCCCGCCATAGAGCGGGTACTCCACGATATATTCCTCGACGCCGCGCAGGATCTCGGCCGAGTATCCCCTGAAGATCATCCGATAGGTGTCGGCGGCGAAGGCCTTGCCCACGGCAGGCAGGCCTACCATCAAGAAACCCAATAAACCGAACAACAAAACGGATCGTCGCATCGCCTTCACCCGGACCTGCCGCTTGCACCTCAAACAGTAGCACTCACCGCTATGGAAGGGTCAGGGATATTTTTCCGGCATGCCGACCCCGTAACCCGGAATTGGTTCTGCCGCAGGCCGCATTGCAATTAAGACGAGACACAACCGGGTGAATTTGTTTAAAATACGTTTATTCGATGGGAGAGTCCGGTTCCGGCACCCGGCGACAACTCCGGAGGTCGGATCGAATAACCGGGGGCAAGAAACAAGATGGCATATGGATTTCGTCTGATCTGCACCGCCGGCGTACTGTTGTTCCTTGCCGGCTGCGTAACCGACAGCCAGCACAACAAGGCGATGTCCGACATCGATGCCTTCTGGAAGGGCAAGAACGACGACATCGTCTCCACGGAGGGCCGCCGCATTGTCCAGATGCCGCAAAGGGAGGCCTTCATCGCCGTACAGAAGACGGCGCAACGGCTGGGCATGACAATCGAGGATGTCGACCGCGATACCGGCTTCCTGCTGGCGTCTTCCGCGGCGCCGACGCCCCTGACCCAGGACGAGTGGAAGATCGTCCAGGAGCACGACACCGATGAAATGCGTGAGGTCGTCGGCGAGACGATCGGTGCCGCCAGCTGGTTCGTCGATCTGGACCCGACCGGCAAGGAAGTGTTGGCCAACGTGCTGATCAATCAGACCGGAGAGGGTACGGAAATCTCGCTCGGGATCCGGCTGCGCGCCACCCGCACCGAGGCCGGCCGCGACCGCCGCCTGCAGCCCCCGCCCACGGCCATGCGCATCGGCATGGAAAAATTCTGGGCCATCTTCGGGGAGGAAGCAGGACAGAAGCTGGCCTTGGCCACCCTGCCGGCAACCGCGACCCATTTCGGCGAGAACCCGGTCGCCACCGCGCCGCCCCCAGCGCCAAGCGGGCAGAAAAACCCGGAAGGCGTTGCCGTCATCATCGGCAACCGCGCTTATGGCGACGGCGTGCCCGAAGTTACTTTCGCCCATAACGACGCCGATGCAGTGCGGCGATTCGTCGTTAGCGCACTGGGTTTCAGCGATGACAATGTGATCGACTTGCGCGACGCGACTCTGCTCGACCTGCAGCAGGTATTCGGCAACGAGAAATCCTATCGCGGTCAACTCTGGCGCTGGATCCGTCCACGTGAATCCGATGTCGTCGTCTATTATTCAGGCCATGGCGTACCCGGACTGCACGACAAGCGCCAGTACCTGCTGCCGGTAAAGACCGATCCCAATACCGCCGAAATTGTTGGTTATGCATTGGAAACGCTTTATGAAAATCTGTCGAAGCTGGAGGCGCGCTCGGTCCGCGTCTATCTCGATACCTGCTTTTCCGGCAAAAGTCAGGGCGGCCCGCTGATGCGCAATGGCTCTGGCCTTTCCATTCCGGTAGATGCGGCCAATGACACGGCGCTTACGGTAGTGACTGCGGCTCGCAGTGATCAGCTCGCCAGTTGGGACGAAAAGGCAAGACAGGGCCTTTTCACGCGTTTCCTGCTGGAAGGATTGGAGGGTGCGGCGGACCACTCGAAATACGGACAAGCCGATGGTCGCGTAACCTTGCAAGAGATCGACCTCTATCTGAACCGTGACATGAGCTATTGGGCGAAGCGGTATTACGGCCGCGAACAGAATGCCACTGTTAGCGGCAACATGCAGGACGTCCTGGCTCGACTGCGTAAATAGACCGACTACCCGGATGCTGGTTAACCGCTACCGGTGCCGCTTCGCAATATTGCCCGATGGCCGCGTGCACCACTATAAATGTCGGCAATGACAAAACTGTTACAGGGAGCGGTGGCGGTGAGGTCGAATCTGTTCGAGGATTCTGAGTTCGAGGCGCGGGTCGCCCGGGCCAAGGCGAAGATGGCGGAGATCGGCGTCGACGTACTGCTGGTAGCCAGCCCCGCCAACCAGTTCTGGCTGACCGGTTATGACGGCTGGTCCTTCTATACGCCGCAGATGGTGGTGCTGGCCGCCGACGAGGAACAGCCGATCTGGGTCGGCCGCGCCATGGACGCGGTCGGCGCGAAGTTCACCGCCTATATGCGGCCCGAGGCAATCATCCCCTATCCCGATATATATGTCGGGTCGGAAGATCTGCATCCGATGCAGTTCCTGGCCGACATCGTCAAGGGGCGCGGCTGGGTCGCGAAGCGGATCGGCGTGGAGATGGACGATTATTACTATACCGCCCGCTGGCACGCGATCCTGACCCATGAGCTGCCCGACGCCACCTTCGTCGACGCCTTCCTGGCTATCAACCGGGCGCGCATGAAGAAGTCGCTGCAGGAAATCGAGTACATGATGCAAGCGGGCGAGATTGCCGGGCTAGCCATGCAGGCGACCTTCGACGCGGCGCGGCCGGGGGTGCGCCAGTGCGACGCCATCGCCGAACTGTACCGCGTCACCACAGCCGGCACGCCGCAACATGGCGGCACCTTCCCCTGCAAGCCGCCCAACGCCATGGTCGGCGAATATTGCAGCGCCCCGCATCTGAGCTGGACCGACGCGCCGCTGAAAGAGAACGAAATGTTCTATGTGGAGCTGGGTGGCGTGCGACACCGCTATCATTCGCCGCTGTCGCGCTGCCTGTGGCTGGGAAAGCCGCCCCAGGCGATGGCGGACCTGGCGGCGGTGATCGCCGAGGGGTTGAATACCGTGCTGGACGCGGTGAAACCCGGCGTGGTTCTGGAAGAACTGGCCGCGGTCTGGACTGCGGTGATCTCGCGCCACGGCATCGAGAAGGATTCGCGCATCGGCTATCCGGTCGGCATAGGCTATCCCCCGACCTGGGGCGAATTGACCTGCAGCATGCGCAAGGGCGACCGCACGGTCATGGAGCCGGGCATGACCTTCCACTGCATCCCGGCCCTTTGGCTGGAGGATTACGGGCTGGTGATCAGCGAATCCTTCGTGGTGACCGATACCGGCGCCCGCGCTTTCGCCGACTTCCCGCGCAAGCTGTTTCACCTGGATTGAGCGAACCGATGAATGCCATGAATGAACAAAGCCCCAAGGAACTCTATGCCAAGGAAACCCTGATCGGCGCGGGCGCGGCCTGTTTCTCCATTGTCGTCATGCTGACCGTCCTGGGCGGTGGCGACCGCGTGGCCTTCATTGACGCGATTTACCTGATGCTGTTCGCCTTCATGACGCCCTTCGTGATGATTCCCCAGGCGCCGTGGCTGGTGCTTGCCATCGCGCTTGCCGGCTTCGGCGTCTATCATCAGTACCGGCGAGTGCCGCCGAAATTCATGCGTTATCTGGTCGGCGGAGAAATCGTTGCCTGGCAGTTCGTCGGGCTGCAGATCATCAAGGGCATGTTTGCCGTGCACTGACCCGGCGAGATAAATAACAATCCCTATCGACCGCCGGCCGATCCGGCCGCCCGCGAGTTTCGCGGCAAATTCGCAGCCGCAGAACGCCTTTAGCCGATCCGCTGCAAGATCATTTCCGGATCGAGCGGTTTGGTGAGGAGTTCCGCACCCTCAAGTTCGCTTCGGGAAGGCAAATCCGCCGCGCTGTAGCCGGTCATGAACAGGATCCTGGCATCGTTGCCCAGCGCCCTTATACGCCGCGCGCATTCCAGGCCATTGATGTCCGGCAACCCAATGTCGATCAAGACAAAATCATGGCTGTTCCGGGCCGCCGCGTCGACTCCCGCAAGACCGGTCAATGCGACGTCGACGTCATGATCCCGCAACTCCAGCAATTCGCGCAAACCTTCCGCAAGATCTTCGTTATCGTCGATCACAAGAATGCGCCGTCCCCCCATGCGCTATGACCTTTCGATTTTATTAGTGAACGTATCATTTACCCTCAGATGCCAAATTACAGTTAATCTTTCCTTAAAACCAGCGCCCAGAGCCATCCAGTCCGCGACATAATCGCCGCCCCGGCCATATATCGGCAAATCGGCTGCATAGACGGCCCACTTGGT
>JBFFGY010000243.1:0-4703 GCA_041557215.1 Alphaproteobacteria bacterium | reverse complement strand
GGGGGCCGAAATGCGCAAGAATGCGAAAGTGGCGGTTCATTCCGCGGTCCTAGGCAGTATATTTATGAGGAATCGATTATGACGCTAACCGGTTTCGCGCTACAAGCGTGCCGAATGGTTTCCCCGGCGGCGCCATTGTGCCGACGCGCTCTTTTTGTATTTTCTGTACCGGATAACTCATCATGACAAGATCGACCGTGGCTTCGCATCTGTGCCGAGTCTGTGGAAATGGAAAAGATAATCGCTCCTATAATGTGCGGGAAATGTTGCATGGGACACGAGAGCCGTTCGAATATTTCGAGTGTGCGGATTGTGGTTGCGTCCAGATTTCCGAAGTGCCGGCCGACCTCGGCAAATATTACCCATCCAATTACCAGTCTTACAAAAATTACGAACGGCGGTCCCGTAACTGGCCCCGCCGGATGGTGGATAGCGCCCGGGTAGGTTATGCCCTGTCCGGCACCGGGATTTTAGGACGGATCGCGAATGCCTTGCTGCCCGAACTGGATTACGTCGAATGGTGCCGCACCGCACAGGTCGGCCGCGACGACCGCATCCTGGATTTCGGCTGCGGCGCCGGCAAAATGCTTATCAGAATGATGCAAGGGGGGTTCCGCCGCCTTGAAGGGGCCGACCCTTTCATCGCCGGAGATATAGAATATCCTGGCGTGACCATTCGCAAGGCGGGGCTCGACGAGATGATCGAGCGCGGCAAGGGTGAATTCGACCTTGTGATGCTGCATCATTCCTTTGAGCACATAGACCACCCCGTCAAGGTTCTGCAGCAACTGGGAATGTTGTTGTCGGATAAAGGCAAGCTGCTGATCCGTATCCCCGTCGTGGGCAGTTACGCTTGGGAACACTATCGGGAAAACTGGTATTCGCTGGACCCGCCCCGGCATTTGTACCTGCATACACAGGACAGCATGCGTCGTGTCGCCCGCGAAGCCGGAATGGAAATACTCTCGGTCGTGTACGATTCGGCGGGAACGCAATTCACCCAGAGCGAATTATATTGCCGTGACATCCCGGCCAATGCGCCCAGGGCGACCCGGCATATTTTCAGCAAGGCGCAAATAAAGGCCTTTGCCGCCCGATCGGTGGAACTTAATCGTGAAGAGCGGGGCGATCAGGCGGTGTTTTATTTGCGGCGATCTTCGGATTAGGACACCGGGCTTCGTGCAGGGTTCATGCATCCGACCGCTATGGTTGCCGAAAAAAGCTGTCGTCTGTTATCCGCCCAGCCAGCGCCGCAGACGTCGCGAAAATTTCCGTTCTCTTTGCGGATTCCGCCCCGGGTCGGCCGATGACCAGGCAAGGCAACCCAACCACCTGCGCATTTCCGGGTCGGCATCCAGATATGCATTCGTCCGATTGTCGGCGATGAGAAGCTTCTCCTGCTCGCCGGAGCGGAAGGTGCCGCTGGCCTCCCAGTCCTCCTTGGCATAAGCGACGCCGTCGCAATCGACGATATAGGGCTCCAGCCCCCGTTGCATGATCTGCCTCGTCAGGCTCCTGGGGCCCGCCTCGAAGCGCGAGACGTCGGGTTTGTCCCGCATTTCCCAAACCTCGAGGTCGAGCAGAAGTTCGCGCGCAATAAGAAACCCGTTGGTCCGGATATGATAGTTCGGAAACGGCGCGGCCGGGCCCGCCGGCTCGTAACTGCCCGTGGCGCCGACAACCCCCGCGTTTGGCTGTTGATCCAGGGCACGATCAAGTTTGGTGAGCCAATCCCGCACCTGCAATACACTGAAGGAATTCAGAAAACACATGCGCTCGCAGGCGGATTGGCGGGCAACATCAAGATAGGGGCCTATATCGAATCCGCGATCCTCCACATCCACGCCGACATGTTCAATGCCGTCCAGTATCTCCAAATACGGGCTTTTGTCGTGACCCTCGAAGCCCTTGAAAATGATCACAAGATCATGGGCGAGCGGTTCCTCCATCGCCCGATAGGAGGCGATGAACTGCTGGAAGCAGCCAATGCCGTTGCTCTGGCGCAACAGGTGGACGGCGGCAAGTCTGGAGGATGCGTGTATCAATTGATCCAATATTCCAGGATGATGGCAGAGGGAACATAACGCCCCCGCCGCGCCAGGAGAACGATATTTTTCCTGTAACACAGGTCGGCGCGGCCGCCGTGGACAATCGCGTCACGGTCCTGTAATTCACGGAGTGCAGCACACAGGAACACCGAGGCCGCTAACGGAGTAGCTGGAATTGAAACCCGCCAGGGAAATTGCTCAGTTAATCGACATTCTGAAGTCGTATAAATACATAATGTTTCCGACCTTAAGCAGGCCGATGCTGAATGTTAAGGGCGCCGAGTGCGAGATAATCGGGAACGCGGCAACCCTGGACGATGAATTCCTGTCCCGGGTCCAGAATTGTTACAAGGCCGCAAAAGCCGATTACCGGGCCAACTAGGGAAGCATGTGGAGCGAGTTGGAACGGGGCAACGCGGACTTCATCTCGGCCCTGGAGAGCGACCGCCCGGAGGCCCTGAGAAAAATCTCGGAAAACCTGTATGCCGGCCGTCTCATGGCCGGGATGGCACATATCCAGGCGTTCGTGGCGGGCCGAAAGACGATCTACCCAAAGCCGTATTTCGCGCTCAGGGTTCGCGACGCGATCCTCTCGTTGGCCGAGGCGCTTGCGATCAACGGTCTGCCATCGAACCAGCAGACGTCGTGGTCCGCCTATATCGCTTACCTCAACCAGGATCTGACGGACATAATCGCGGAAATCGAGAAACGGCTCGGCTATGCGATCGCGGCGCCGGAAGTCGGCTGCCCGCCGGTCTGCAGGATCGGCGGGCGACCGTTCAATCCGGATTTTATCCGCCATGCCTATGTCATGCAACGGGTTGAACAGCTCGGCATTCGCCCCGACGAACCGATCTTCGAAATCGGCGGCGGCTACGGCTGTGTCGCCCGTTTCGCCTGGCTGAGCGGCCGAACGGATTACACGATCATCGACCTGCCTTATGTGAACGCAATACAGATGCTCTTCCTCGGGGCGACGATCGGAAGCGAAAACGTCAGCGGATATGGCGAGGTGCGCGCCGCGGTTCAGCTTGTTCCCAGCCACAGAAAAGAGCTGGTCGCCGGGCGATCCCATGCGCTGGCGATCAACATGGATTCGCTACCGGAAATGGAGCGAAGCGAGGCGGTGGAATACTTGGAGATCGCATCGAGATCATCGCGGTATTTCCTGTCGATAAACCAGGAGGCGCAGAAAATACATGGCGCCAAAGGCGCGCAGATGTTCGTCAGCCAGACGATCGCCGGGTCCGGTCTCATGCAACTGCTGAGCCGCCATAAATATTGGATGGAGCAGGGCTACACCGAGGAGCTTTACGCCGCGAACACGTAATGAGTGCGTATCGTCGGCGGGCAATCCTCCCTAATCGGCCGCCCCCATCCGCCCTCTAACATCCGTCCCCCTTTCCGCCTATACTGGCCCCTCGCAACCCGCCACCCCCGCGAGGCCAGCCATGCTATTCACTGCTCCTCTTCCCGAACCCTCCCCCTTGCGCGCCGCCTTGCGCGCGGCCATTCGCATGGACGAGGCGCGCTGTGTGGAGGAGCGGCTGGCCGAGGCGATGTTGCCGCCCGCTGCGCGCGACCGGATCGACGCGACCGCGCGGCGGCTGGTGGAGGAGTTGCGCCGTCGCACGCAAGGGGCCGGGGGGCTGGATGCCTTCATGGCGGAATACGAGCTTTCCAGCGACGAGGGCATCGTACTGATGTGCCTTGCCGAGGCGCTGCTGCGCATTCCCGATGCCGACACTGCCGACCGGCTGATCAGGGACAAGATCGGCGGCGCCGATTGGGAAAGTCATTTCGGGGCCTCCGAGTCGCTCTTCGTCAACGCGTCGACCTTCGCCCTGATGCTGACCGGCAAGGTCGTCAATCTGGACAGCGAGCAAGCCGCCCGCGATTTCCGAGGCACGCTGGGCCGCCTCGTCGGCCGCAGCGGCGAGCCGGTGATCCGCAAGGCCGTGACCCAGGGCATGCGCATCCTCGGGCGCCAGTTCGTCATGGGCCGCACGATCAAGGAGGCGTTGTCGCGTGCCCGCGACGACGAGAGGCGCGGTTACCGCTATTCCTATGACATGCTGGGCGAGGCCGCGCGCACCATGGCCGACGCCGACCGCTATTTCGACTCCTACGCCGCCGCCATCAAGGCCATAGGCAAAGCCGCCGCGGGCCGTGGGCCGATCGAGGCACCGGGCATCTCGGTCAAGCTGTCTGCCCTGCATCCCCGTTACGAATTTGCCCAGCAGGACCGGGTGATGACGGAGCTCGTGCCGCGCCTGAACGAGCTCGCCGCCATGGCCAAGGCGGCCGATATCGGCTTTTGCGTCGATGCCGAGGAGGCCGACCGGCTGGACCTTTCGCTCGATGTCATCGAGGCGGTGTCCGGCGACCCGGCGCTCAAGGGCTGGAACGGTTTCGGCCTCGCCGTGCAGGCCTATCAGAAGCGCGGCCTGCCGCTGATCGACTGGCTCGCCGACATGGCGCGGCGACACGGCCGGCGGCTGATGGTCCGCCTCGTCAAGGGCGCCTACTGGGACAGCGAGACCGTCCAGGCCGACCTGCGCGGCTGGCCGTCGCCGGTTTACCGGGATAAGACCGTCACCGATGCCCAATTCGAGTACCTGACCCGGTTGTTGCTTGATCACCATGACCTGGTTC
>JBFFGY010000242.1:0-4761 GCA_041557215.1 Alphaproteobacteria bacterium | reverse complement strand
GGAACTGTCAATCCACAAAGCGGCTGCAATCGACAGCAGCAGCACCCAGATCCACTGCATGGCCTCTTTTCCCGCCGATTTCCCTCGGCGGTTATTCTAAAGGCATATTGGTTCCGTATAAACCTTTACGTTGCTGGGGAGCGGCGTTTGTCAGTGGATGAAAATTTCCTTCCAACTGAACAGGCCATAGTCGCAGATCCGCGACAGGGTCGCCGGGACCACCCGTGGCTCGTCCAACGGCATGATGCCGGCGATTTCCGAAATCAGTTTGCGCCGGATGGCGACGCCGAATTCCTGGAACGAGTTGGCAACCACTGCGAACGAGCCGAATCCGCCGACTACGCAGTCCCGGTAATAGAGGTCCAGGTCAGGCAGCGGAAGGTTACCGTTCGCATCCGCCCGGCCATTGACCACGGCGAGGCCGTTGATGGTGACACCCTTGTAAACCGCGCGATCGCGCGCCGCAGTTACTTCTTGCATTCCGTTGCTGGGGCCGTCACCGGAAATATCGATGACCTGCCGGTTCCCCCTGTGGCCATTGGCCGTAAACCCGTCGACGCCGAAATCAATGGCCGCGGCGATCGAGGTACGGGGTGCCGTCCACAGGGGCGCGGCTGCAATCCTGTCGGCAAAGGCTGCAGCGGACTCCGCATCATGGATGACGGTCCAATCCGCGACGACGCGCAGATTGCCGTCGCCCGCCCATTCGTAATAGGTGACTGCGATGCGCCCCAGATATCTGCTCTCTATTGCATGAATGACGTCGGGGTGGCGCAACGCCGCGACATAACCTTCGCGCTGCAACTGTGCTTCTTCCTGGTCGATGCTGCTGGATACATCCACGGCCAGCGCAAGCTCCAGATCGACCTGCACAGTCGAGGCGGCGGCCGGAACGGCTGTGGCAAGCAGAGTCAGTACAACTCCAAAAAACACCCGAATGCGACGAGACATCTTTCCCTCATTTCGCAGCAAAGCAAAACTTCCAACGTCGCAAACAAACCTACCGAAGTCAGGTTGCAAAACCGTTAACCAATTAAATATTCTTTCGGAGTATTTCCGCGGTGAAAAGGTTGTATGACCGAGCGTGGGCGGAAACTAACCGAGTCCTTGGTGCCGTTTCTTCCAACGAAAACCGTGGCCAACATGGCAAACAGGGGGCATTTCAGGACATGCAGGAACAAACCGGCCCGGAACCGCAGAAATTTGGGCCGAATAACACCCCATCGCCATTGTTCCGCCCGGCAACTGTTGCTATATCTTGCGTTCACGCATCGGGTGGCCGAATGGCTTGCGGAGTCGCCGGAAAGACACGGGGCCGCCCCACAGGGTTATCTAGATAAAATGGCCAGACGCAGACGCATCTACGAGGGCAAGGCGAAGGTAATGTTCGAGGGGCCCGAGCCGGGCACACTCGTTCAGTATTTCAAGGACGACGCCACCGCCTTCAACAATCAGAAGAAAGGCACCATCACCGGCAAGGGGGTGCTGAACAACCGGATTTCCGAATTTCTCATGCTCCGGCTGGCGGAAATCGGCGTGCCGACCCATTTCGTGCGCCGGCTGAACATGCGCGAGCAGCTGGTCCGCGAGGTCGAGATCATCCCGATCGAGGTGGTGGTCCGCAACATCGTGGCCGGGTCGCTGGCCAAGCGCTTCGCCATCGCCGAGGGAACACCGCTGCCACGTTCGGTGGTCGAGTATTATTACAAATCCGACGAATTGGGCGATCCGCTGGTGTCGGAGGAGCATATCACCGCCTTCGGCTGGGCGACGCCGCAGGATATTGACGATATGCTGGCGATGTCGCTGCGCATCAATGATTTCCTGCTGGGCCTGTTCCTGGGCATCGGCCTTAAGCTGGTGGACTTCAAGCTTGAATTCGGGCGGCTGTATGAGGAAAGCGGCGAAATGCGCATCGTTTTGGCCGACGAGATCAGCCCGGACAATTGCCGCCTGTGGGATATCAAGACCAACGAGAAGATGGACAAGGACCGCTTCCGCCGCGACCTCGGCAAGGTCGAGGAAGCCTATCAGGAAGTGGCGCGCCGGCTGGGCATCCTGCCCGAGGGCGGTCCCGGCGACCTGAAAGGGTCGGAAAGCATTCAGTAAGCGGTTCCTGGGGAAGGACGGATGAAGGCAAAAGTTCACGTTACACTCAAGAACGGGGTTCTGGACCCGCAGGGCCGCGCCATTGGCCATACGCTGGAATCCCTGGGGTTCAATGGTGTCGGCGATGTGCGGCAGGGCAAATATATCGAGCTCGACCTGGACGAGACCGACCCTGAGGCCGCCCGCGCCCGCGTTGGCGAAATGTGCGAAAAGCTGCTGGCCAACACGGTCATCGAGAATTACTCCATCGATCTGGAAGGATGACCACGCAGCACGTCATCTGGACCGACCTTGGCGGCCCCGGTATGGAGCATCTGAAGCTTTCCGGCACCGAGGACGGCTACTTGGCCGATGGCATGTATGTTGGGCGCAACGATGAAACGGTCCCCTATCGTCTCCATTACGAAATCCGGATCGGTTCGGACTGGCAGATGCAGTCCCTGGCCCTGCGCCTGATGGACGGACCGGATGGCAGCGGCAATCTCTCCCTTACCGTCGACCGGAACTGCCGCTGGCACACAGCCGACGGCGAGCCCGTGCCGGCGCTGGAGGGCTGCCATGAGATCGACATCTTCGCGACGCCCTTCACCAACACATTGCCGATCCGGCGCCTGGGCCTCGCAGCCGGCGAATCGGCGGAAATATCGGTCGCCTATTTCGATGCGCCCGGGCTGGAGCCGCGGCCGGTACGCCAGCGATATGAATGCATACGCCCGTTCGGCCCGGATACCGGGCTTTATCGATACGAAGCGCTGTTCCGCGCCGGCTCGCCCGTCGAGATAGAAGTGGATTCGGAAGGGCTTGTCATCGATTATCCGGGCTGTTTCGAAAGGGTATGGGCCGGCTGACACCGGACAAATCTAGGTCATCAGGAAATAATTTATGAAAACCGCTGTAATCGTCTTTCCCGGCTCCAACTGCGACCGCGACGGCGCGGTCGCGCTGGAAGCAGCCTTCGGCGCCAAACCTCAGATGATCTGGCATCGCGATAGCGAACTGCCGGACCTGGACCTTATCCTCCTGCCGGGCGGCTTTTCCTATGGCGATTATCTGCGTTGCGGCTCGATGGCGGCGCAATCCCCGGTCATGCGGGCCGTCAAGGAAAAAGCCGACAAGGGCGTGCTGGTGATGGGTGTCTGCAACGGCTTCCAGGTGCTGACCGAATGCGGTCTGCTGCCGGGCGTGCTGATGCGCAACGCCGACCTCAAATTCGTATGCCGCGATGTCGGCCTCGTCGTCGACAGCACCGCCTCCCCCTTCATGAAGGGATACCGGGCAGGTCAGAAGGTTACCATCCCGGTCGCCCACCACGATGGCAACTACTTTGCCGACGAGACGACGCTTGATCGCCTGGAAGGCGATGGCCGGGTGGCGATCCGCTATGCGCCGGGCGACAATCCCAACGGTTCGGCCCGCGATATCGCCGGCATCGTCAATGAACGAGGCAATGTGCTGGGCATGATGCCCCACCCCGAACGCGCCATCGACGCGAAACATTGCGGCACCGATGGCAAAGCCATGTTCGAAGGCCTGGTGGAGGCGCTGGCAGCATGACGACACCAGCATCCCAAAAAATCGAGATCACCCCGGAACTGGTTGCCGAGCACGGCCTGTCGCCGGATGAATACGACATGATCCTGAAGATCATGGGGCGAGAGCCGAACATCACCGAACTCGGCGTATTCTCGGCCATGTGGTCGGAACATTGTTCCTACAAGAGCTCCAAGGTCTGGCTGAAAACGCTGCCGACCGAAGGGCCGCAGGTTATCTGCGGGCCGGGCGAGAATGCCGGCGTCGTCGATATCGGCCATGGCCAGGCGGCGATCTTCAAGATCGAAAGCCACAACCATCCCAGCTTCATCGAGCCCTATCAGGGCGCCGCGACCGGCGTTGGCGGCATCCTGCGCGACGTCTTCACCATGGGCGCGCGCCCGGTCGCCAACATGAACGCCCTGCGCTTCGGCAGCCCCGACCACCCAAAGACCCGCCATCTGGTATCCGGCGTGGTGGCCGGCATCGGCGGCTACGGCAACTGCATCGGCGTCCCCACGGTGGGCGGCGAGACCGAGTTCGACCCGGCCTATAACGGCAATATCCTGGTCAATGCCATGACGGTGGGCATCGCGGATGCCAACAGGATCTTCTATTCGGCCGCCGGCGGCCCCGGAAACCCGGTGGTCTATGTTGGATCGAAGACCGGGCGCGACGGCATCCACGGCGCGACCATGGCCTCGGCCGAGTTCGACGATGATTCCGAGGAAAAGCGCCCGACCGTCCAGGTCGGTGACCCCTTTACCGAGAAGCTGCTGCTGGAAGCCTGCTTGGAACTTATGGCCACCGACGCGATCGTGGCGATCCAGGATATGGGCGCAGCGGGCCTGACCTCCTCGGGCGTGGAGATGGCCTCCAAGGGCGGCGTTGGCGTCGAGCTGGAGCTCGACAAGGTGCCGATGCGCGAGGAGGGCATGACTCCCTACGAACTCATGCTCTCGGAAAGTCAGGAGCGCATGCTGATGGTGCTCAAGCCCGGCCGCGAGGACGAGGCGCGTGCGATCTTCGAGAAATGGGAGCTCGATTTCGCGATCATCGGCCAGGTCACCGACACCGGCCGGCTGGTGCTGAAGTTCCTTGGCGAGACAGTGGGCGACATCG
>JBFFGY010000241.1:0-4820 GCA_041557215.1 Alphaproteobacteria bacterium | reverse complement strand
CCCTCTATGGCGATATCGTGGCCGTCGACGGTCAGGCCGGTTTCTGCGCCAAAGAGCCTATCCACCGCCTGTTCGGACAATATTCGGGAATTTCGTCGCCGGCCCCACTGGCCAGAAGCGCTTCACACTGGTCGCGGTTCTTGCATCGCGAACAGGCGCGCGCTGCCGAGGCCAGCTTCTGTCCGATCAAGGGATCCCCCGATCCGTCCAGTCGTCCGCCTACCCTGGCAATCATTCGGCGGAGCAACAGCGGCCGCGATCCGTCACCGCTCATCAGCGCCATGACGGCCAAAGCCACTGCGATGGTCAGAAGCAAAAGGACCGCCATTGCATCCGCCATCGATATTTGGGGCAAAAAGTCCATTTCACCCTCCGCTTCCAATTTAGGCTATCAATATAACCCATTATAGCAGAGGTTGATCTTGATATGGGTCAAAGAGCGCGGACGGCCGCCAGAACTTCCTCCACATGGCCGGTGACCTTTACCTTGCGCCAGATGCGGGCAATTTTCCCCTCGGCATCGATCAGGAAGGTGGCCCGTTCGATACCCATATATTTCCGTCCATACATGGATTTTTCGACCCATACGCCATAGGCCTCGCAGAGGCTGCCCTCCTCGTCCGAAATTAAAGAGAAATTCAGCTCGTACTTGGCCTTGAACTTGTCATGTTTGGCCGGGCTGTCCTTCGAGGCACCGATAACGGTAACCCCTGCCGCCTCGAATTCGGCGAGAGCATCACGGAAGCCGATGGCTTCCTTGGTGCAGCCGGAGGTGTCGTCCTTTGGGTAGAAATAGAGGACCACGTTTCGGCCCGAAAAAGTTGATAGCGAGAGTTTGCCTCCGCCATCGGTTGGGAGAGTGAAGTCTGGCGCCTTGTCGCCGCTATCGAGGGGCATGGTGGAACCTCCGTTTGTGATTGGATGCCTGTTTGACTTGCCAAGCGTTCGATATACCTCACGGACGCGATATATCAAGTCGCCGCGCGGTCGGTCGGCCGGGCTTGAAACAACGCGGCGCTGTCATTAAATCCAGCCTGGCGGCTGCGGCCTTTCGCCACCTCACAGGGTAGGGCGGTAATCACCCGATCTGGTTGACTTGCCGCAGATTGTATGCAATATGCCGCGCAAAATCGAAAGCTACGAAATACGCGCCCGAATGTACAGGGAAGCCCGCGTCTGCAAGCAAGGCGGAAGCCTTGGGATGTTTCAGATAACCACCTTGATATGAAATGGAATTCAGGCGATGAGCACCAGCTATAATGTAATGATCATGGGGGCGTCTTATGGCTCCCTGTTGGGGACCAAGCTCCTGTTGGCCGGGCATAATGTGACGCTGGTGTGTCTGCCGGTCGAGGCGGAGCTGATCAACGCCGAAGGTACCCGCGTGCGCATGCCGGTCAAGGGCCGCGAGGGCTTGGTCGAGATCGATTCCCGGACTTGCAAGGGCAAGCTGTCGGCAACCACGCCGGATGCGGTCGACCCGACGGATTTCGACCTCGTCGCCCTGGCGATGCAGGAACCCCAGTATCGGGCGGCGGAAGTGCGGACGCTGCTGGACAAGGTCGCCAAGGGCAAGGTTTCCTGCATGTCGATCATGAATATGCCGCCGCTTCCCTATCTGGCACGCATTCCGGGTCTCGATACCGATGCGCTGAAACAGTGCTATACCGATGCCAGCGTTTGGGACAGCTTCGACCCGGCCTTCATGACGCTCTGCAGCCCGGATCCGCAGGCGTTTCGGCCGCCTGAAGAGGGCCTCAACATCCTCCAGGTCGCGCTGCCGACCAACTTCAAGGTGGCGCGTTTCGACTCGGAAGAACACACCGCCATGCTGCGCGAGATGCAGGCCGATATCGAGGCGATCCGGTTCGATGCCGGCGACGGCGAGATCGAATTGCCGGTCAAGCTGAAGGTCCATGATTCGGTCTTCGTGCCGCTTGCCAAGTGGAGCATGCTGATGACCGGCAACTATCGCTGCGTCCAGAAGGCTGACATGCGGCCGATCAAGGAAGCAGTGCACAGCGATGTAGAGCTTTCCGGCTCGATTTACAACTGGGTCAGCAATCTGTGCGTGGAACTGGGCGCTTCGCCCGACGACATGGTGCCGTTCGAGAAATATGCAAATGCAGCGAACGGCCTGACCAAACCGTCATCGGCGGCGCGTGCCCTGGCCGCCGGCGCCCCGAATATCGAGCGCGTCGACTGCCTGGTGCGGACCATCGCCTCGATGAAGGGCAAGCAACTGGACGCAATCGACGAGATCGTCGGTCTGGTCAACGAGTGGCTGGAAAAGAACCGCAAGAAAGCGGCCTGATTTAACTGGCGTCGCCGGTCAGCCTTCTTCGCTGGCCGGCAGGCGCTTGCGAGCCTCTTCCGCAGGCGCCGCAACGATCGTCTCGAAAAGTTCCCGAACCCGTGCATAGGCCTTGTGCATCGTAACCTCAAGCGTTTCGAAATCTGGCTGCGCCGTGGCACGGGCCAGAGCGGCCTTGATCGAAACCGGGATGTTGGCTTCGTCCAGGCCGTCCGGCGCGATCAGCCGCAAACTGTCCTGAAGTTTCCACCACAGGCCGAGAGCACTGGTTAGATCGGCGACTTTTTCAAGCGACAGGACGGAAACCTCACCCATTCGCCCCAGCGCCTCCGCCGTGTTCTCCCTGAGTATGCGGCGGCTGGCCGGACCATGCAGAAGCTGCAGGTACTGGGCGATGAATTCGATGTCCACCAGTCCGCCGCGATGATGCTTCACGTCCCAACGGCTTTCGCCCTTGTGCTGCTTGGCGATACGAAGCCGCATGTCGGCGACGTCGACCACCAGACGGTCCGGGTCACGGGGGCGGGACAGCGTTTCGATGAGGACGGCCGTTACCTTGTCACCGATTTCCGGCGTGGTGGCGACGACGACCCTAGCGCGGGTCAGGGCCATATACTCCCAGGTCCAGGCTTCTTCCCTGTAATAGCGTTCGAAGCTGTCCAGCCTGCTTGCCGTAGGGCCAGCATTGCCCGACGGCCGTAGCCGCATGTCGATCTCGTACAGGCTGCCCTCAGCCGTCGGCGCCGAAATCGCGCTGATCAGCCGCTGGCCGAGGCGACCGAACCAAGTGCCCGGAGCCAGCGGCTTATCGCCGTCCGACTGCTCGGCTTCCGGGTCATGATCATAGATAAAGACGAGATCCAGATCTGATTCCGGCGAGAGTTCCGCGCTTCCCAGCTTTCCCATCGCCAGAACTGCCAGCCCACCGCCCGGGACGCGTCCGTGCCGTTTTGCAAATTCTGCCTCGACGCGGGGCAGCAGCGCGTCCAGGACGGTATCGGCCACGAGTGTCAGGGCTTCTCCTGCCTGGGCGCCGGAAACCACGCCGCGCAGTATCTGCACGCCAATGCGGAACTTCTGGTCGTTGGTCCAGCGCCGGGTCAATTCCAGAACGTCCTCGTAGTCCCGCGCCTGTTTCAGGAGTGTAGCCAGTTCGACATCGAGGAAGCTGGTCGCATCCAGCGGCTCCATGAAATCGCCGGTCAGAACGGATTCCAGCAGCGAGGGATTGCGGCTTAGCCAGTCGGCGATCCGCGGGGCGCCGCCCATGATGTCGGCAACCATGTCCAGCATCGCCGGATTGGCGTGGAACATGGAAAACAGTTGCACGCCGGCGGGAAGGCCGGCGATGAACTCATCGAATCGTGCGAAGGCCTTGCCCGGATTTGCCGACTTTGCGAAGGCTTGCAGCAAGCGCGGCATCAACTCGGTAAGAATCTGTCGCGCCCGCTCGCTCCTGGTCGCGCGATAGCGGCCGTGATGCCAGTTGCGTACGATGTTCGATATCGAGCCGCCGTCGGGGAATCCCATTTCCTCCAGCGTCTTGACCGTGTCTGGATGGTTTTCGCCACCGGTGAACACGAGGGCTCCGCCCGCGCCCAGTTCCGGCGAGTCCTCGAACAGATGCGCGTAATGATGCTCGACGCGGCCGAGATGGTGCAGCAGATCGTCGCGGAATGTGCCGACGCTGTCATATCCCATGAAGGTCGCAATTGCCTTGATGCCCTCGTCGGAACGCGGCAGGTCATGCGTCTGCTCGTCATTGACCATTTGCAGTCGATGTTCCAGCCGGCGCAGGAAGCGGTAAGAGTCGATGAGTTCGTCTGCGGTCTGCGGTGCCGTGCGTTCGATTTTTGCCAGAATGCCTAGTGTGGCGATGGTCCCTCTTTCTCGGAGTTCCGGAATGCGTCCGCCCCAGATCAGTTGCTGGGTCTGGCAGAAGAATTCGATCTCGCGGATGCCGCCCCGGCCTAGCTTGACGTTATGACCGTTCACCGCAATCTTGGCGCCGCCGCGATGGGCATTAATCTGTCGCTTGATGGAATGGACGTCCTGGATCGCTGCGAAATCCAGGTTCTTGCGCCAGATATAGGGGCGCAGATGGGCGAGGAAACGTTCGCCTGCCTCGATATCGCCGGCAACTGGCCGAGCCTTGATCATTGCCGCCCGTTCCCAGTTCTGGCCGACGCTTTCGTAGTAGCCTTCTGCGGCTTCCGACGATATGGCGATTGGAGTGGCGCCGGGGTCGGGACGCAGCCTCAGGTCGGTCCTGAATACGTAACCATCGGCGGTGCGGGCATCGACGAAATGGACCAGCTGGCGGGTCATCTTTACGAAGAGCTTGCCCATGGATTCCAAGGCGATCCCGCGCACCCGGTCGGCGTCATACAGAACGATCAGGTCGATATCGCTGGAATAGTTTAGTTCCCGTGCCCCCAGCTTGCCCATGCCGAGGATGATGTAGCCTGAGTTCCGTTCCGGGTCGGTGCCATCCGCCAGTTCGATG
>JBFFGY010000240.1:0-4829 GCA_041557215.1 Alphaproteobacteria bacterium | reverse complement strand
GCTGGACAGCAATCTCTGCGCCGACGAGGATGGGATCTCTGCGCTGGAGGTCCGCGAAGGCGGCGGGGCGGGGGAATATATTCCCTACAGCAACCGGCCGCTGAGTTGGCACACCGACGGCTATTACAACAGCGCCGAGGAACAGGTACGCGGAGTCATCCTGCATTGCGCCCGACCGGCGGCGGAAGGCGGCGTCAACGCGCTGATGGACCCGGAGATCGCCTATATAAGGCTGCGCGACGAGAATCCCGACTTCATCTGCGCCCTGATGCACCCCGAAGCCATGACCATTCCGGCTAATATGATGGGTGGGCAGGAAATCCGCCCGGCGCGAATCGGACCGGTCTTCTCGGTTGACCCAGGCACCGGCGCGCTCCATATGCGCTATTCGGCGCGCAAGGTGAATGTTATATGGCGCGACGACGAGGCGACGCGAGCGGCGGTGTCGTTTCTGAACGGGCTACTGGCCGAAGACGGGCAGGATATACTGCACTGGCGCCTGGAGGCCGGGCAGGGCTATATCGGCAATAATGTCCTGCATAACCGCTCCGCATTCCGGGACGGCGAAGGGGACGAGGGGCGGCTGCTGTATCGGGCGCGCTATTTCGACAGGATGGAAGGAACCGGCATATGATCAGTCTTAGCCAGATCATTATCGAAAACCCGCAGGTGAAGTCGTTCAAGCAATTGCTTGACGTGGTGGAACAGGAAGCGAAGCACGGTACGCTGCATCTGGAATTCGACGTGAAGCCCGACTATCGCGACACGCCGCGAAACTGGGAATTCCATATCGAATCGGCCTTTTACAGGGGCAAGCCGTGAGCGAGGAGATGGTCAGCCAGTTGGACCGCTTCGACGCACCCTGGCACAAGCAGGTCACTTTGCAGGATGTGCGCCACGACAGCGGGCTGCGCATGCTGCGCATCCGCATCAAGGAAGGGACGCGCTTTACGGTGATGGATATCGACGAGGCGACGGCTGCCCATTGGGGCAAGCTGATGGCCGATTGGGCCGCGGGCGGCGAACAGGGAAGCGAACAGGACTGACATGGATTATCTCCCCGTATTCATGGCGGTGAAGGACCGCTCGGTGCTGGTGGTCGGCGGCGGCAAGGCGGCGGCCAGAAAGGCGGAGCTGGCCTCGCGCGCCGGCGCGGCCGTGACCGTGCTGGCCGAAGGGGTCGGCGAGGACATGGCCAAGCTGATCGCCGACCGGAAGCTAACCCATGCGACCCACGACGTAGCCCGCGAAGACTTGGACGGTTGTGCCCTGGTCTATGGCGCATCGGACGACGAATCGCTAAACGAGAAGATCCATGCCCTGGCCCAGGCCTGCGGCGTGCCCGCCAATATCGTCGACCGGCCGGAGCTTTGCGGCTTCGTGATGCCGGCGATCCTGGACCGCGACGGGGTGGTTGTGGCGGTGTCCTCCGGCGGCGATGCGCCGCTGCTGACCCGCATGATGAAGGCGCGCTTCGAAACGCTGGTGCCGGCGGCCTATGGGCGGCTGGCCCGATTCGCCGGGCGCTGGCGCGACCGGGTGGGTGCCGCGATCAAGGACGGCGATCTGCGCCGCCGCTTCTGGGAGAGCGCCTTCGAGGGCACGGTGGCTGAACTGGTCTTCGCCGGCCGCGAATCGGAAGCCGAGCATGCCATGGAAGCGCAGCTGGAAACCGCCGGCCGGGAGGCGAAAGCGGGCGCCCAGGGCGAGGTCTGGCTGGTCGGCGCCGGCCCGGGCGACCCGGACCTGCTGACCTTCCGGGCGCTGCGCCTGATGCAGCAATGCGAAGTGGTTCTGTATGACCGGTTGATCGGCGACGGCATCATGAACCTTGTGCGCCGCGATGCGGAGCGTATTTATGTCGGCAAATCGCCGAAGAACCACACCATGCAGCAGGAGGACATCTCGTCCCTGCTGGTCCGGCTCGCCAAGGAGGGCAAGCGGGTGTTGCGGCTGAAGGGGGGCGACCCCTTTATCTTCGGGCGCGGTGGCGAGGAGATCGAGGCGCTGGTGGCCGAGGGGCTGCCCTTCCAGGTCGTGCCCGGCGTCACCGCGGCGGCCGGTTGCGCGGCCTATGCCGGCATTCCGCTGACCCATCGCGACCATGCCCAGGCTTGCGTCTTTGTCACCGGCCATGGCGCCGGCGCCGAGGGGCCGGACTGGAAGGCGCTGATTCAACGCGGCCAGACCATCGTGATCTATATGGGCCTGTCGACCCTGCCGGACCTGGTGGCCGGCTATATCGCCAATGGCGGCGACCCCGACATGCCGGCCGCCATCATCGAGAAGGGCACCCGCCCCGACCAGCGCGTCATCACCGGCAAGATCAAGGACCTGCCCGCACGCCAGGAGACCGCCAAGCTGGGCCAGCCCTCGCTGATCATCATCGGCACGGTCGTGAGCCTGCACAAGGACCTGGCCTGGTTCGCGGCGGCGGCGGGGTGAGAGACCAGTATCCCTGCCGCCGGGCAGGGCGGCCTGCGACAATTGTAATGATGGGCGGCCTGAGGGGTCGCCATTACCTGTTATTGCGGCTTCCGTTGCACCGCCGCCGTAACCTGATCGGCAAGCCCGGCAACGCCACTGCTGAACAGTTCCTGCCATAGCCCATCGGTGGCCGCCATGCCTGCGGCCTGCGATTTGCTATAGATGTCGCGGCTGCTCTCGGCGACCGGCCAGTCGCCTGCCAGCGTCAACTGGGCTTCGAATTCCAGCGTAATTTGCCACATTCCCGGGGGTCATCCAGCCCCAGAACTGCCTGATATCGGCCCTCAGCATGCGTGCGGTCGGGTAATCCGGACTGCCCTCGGAAACTACCATATAGCCTGCGTTCCGAAGCGCGTTTTCGAGGATATCCCGAACCAGGCCTTCCACGGTTTTTCCCTCTGGCAAGAGGATGTCGCCAAGACCCATTCCGTAGCTGTTGCGCTTCCGTGCGATGGCCCGGGACGTAATCGTCCGGTCGCCGATTTCATCGTTCTTCAGGGATGGAATGGAGGGCCGGGGCGGGTCGATCTGGAAGGCCCGCCGGTCCTTGACCTCCACCACCGCGACAGCAATGCCCGTTTGCGGATTGGCCGTTTCGGGCGCGGTGACATCGATCACACCACGGCTTGTCGCGCAACCAGTCGCCAGCAAGCCAAGACACAATACCAGTAAAATCCGGATATTCATCTGACCTCCCCCGTCAATCAATCAAATCTGGCAAGGGGTGAGGGTAGTCTCTAGAAAAGAGAGCGTCAACGCAGGGTTGATGTTCCAGATGTCCGGCCGGCACGGTTATGGCATCGGGTCACCCCGCCTTCGCATCCTCCAGGATCATCGCGGCGCATTTTTCGCCGATCATGATGGCCGGGGCGTTGGTGTTGCCGGAGACGACGGTCGGCATGATGGAGGCGTCGGCGACGCGCAGGCCCTGGATGCCGCGCACCCGCAGCCGTTCGTCGACCACGGCGCGATCATCATTGCCCATGCGGCAGGTGGAGGTAGGGTGGAAGATCGTGTTGCCCTTCTCGCGGGCGAAGGACAGCAGCCCTTCGTCGTCCACCACGTCTTCCCCCGGCTCGTGCTCCAAGGCGACATATTGTGCGAAGGTAGGCGCGCGGGCGATGCGGCGCACCATCTTCAGTCCCTCCACCATGATCCGCCGGTCGTAGTCTGTGGAAAGATAGTTAGGCATGATTTTCGGATGCGCGAAGGGGTCGGCGCTGGAGATCATGATCTCGCCCCGGCTTTCCGGGCGCAGCTGGCAGACCGAGGCGGTGATCCCGGAAAAATCGTGCAGCGCGCCGCCCAGCTTGGTGGCGCTGAAAGGGATGAAATGGACCTGCGCGTCCGGCGTTTCGGATTCCGGCAGGACTTTCGTGAAGACGCCGACATGGCCGGCGCTGAAGGTCATCGGCCCGCGCCGGAACAAGATATATTGCAGGCCGGTCCAGGCCTGCCGCAACGGCGTGCGGACGTCGTCATTGACCGATAGCGGGCGGTTCAGCTCCAGCACGGTGCGCGCCTGGTAATGGTCCTGCAGGTCGCGGCCCACACCGGGGCTGTCCAGCACCATCTCGATTCCGAGGGAACGCAAATGTTCCGCCGGTCCGACGCCGGATAGCTGCAACAGTTGCGGCGAATTGACGGCGCCGCCGGCGAGGATGATCTCGCCCTTTGCAAGCGCGGTCTTTTCCTGGCCGTTCTGCGAATAGCGGATGCCGGTGGCGCGGGTGCCCTCGAAGGTCAGGCCCAGGGCCATGGCGCCCGTCTCGATGCGCAGATTCGGGCGGTTGCGCGCGGGTTTCAGGTAGGCCACCGCAGAGGAACAACGCCAGCCCTTGCCCGAGGTGGTCTGGAAATGCCCGACCCCTTCCTGTTCGGCGCCGTTGAAATCCTCGGTGCGGGGGATTCCGGTTTCCACCGCGGCCTCGATGAAGGCGTCGCAGATCTCGCGCCGGTCGCGGATGTCGGAAACCCTCAACGGACCGCCGGCGCCGTGGAATTCGTCGCCCCCGCGTTCCTGGTCCTCCGCCTTGCGGAAGAAGGGCAGGACGTCCTCATAGCCCCAACCGGCATTGCCGAGCTGGCGCCAATGGTCGTAATCCTGTTTCTGGCCGCGGATATAGACCAGCCCGTTGATCGAGCTCGACCCGCCAAGCACCTTGCCGCGCGGCCACAGCAGGCTGCGCCCGGCGATCGCCTCTTCCGGCTCGGTATTGAAACCCCAGGACAGGGCCGAGGTCATGGTGCGGTAATAGCCGATCGGGATATGGATCCAGATATTGCGGTCCTTCGGTCCGGCCTCCAGCAGCAGCACCCTGCTTTTCGGATTCTCGGAAAGG
>JBFFGY010000239.1:0-4871 GCA_041557215.1 Alphaproteobacteria bacterium | reverse complement strand
GGGCAAACACGGGAATGTCTTTGCGAGGAGGCCGAAGGCCGACGCGGCAATCCAGAGAATCCCGGAACCTTGGCTTTTCTGGATCGCCGCGGCCGCGAAAAGCGGCCTCGCGATGACGAAATTTTGTTGCTCGCAAAGGCCTCCTCAGCATGAGGCCGCTATCCGCCTCTTACCCCACCCGCACTTTTACGTAAGATCCCGGCGCGTCCTCGATGACCTTCAGCTTGCCGTCGCCGGGCTTGCGGGCGTCGATCTTGGCGCGGCCGCGCTTGGCGATCCACTTGTTCCATTCCGGCCACCAGGAGCCCTTGTGCTCGGTGGCGCTGGCCAGCCAGTCCTCGGCCGATTCCGGGCATTTGTCGTTGGTCCAGTGGCAGTATTTCTCTGCCGCCGGCGGGTTGACGACGCCGGCAATATGGCCGGAAGCCGCCAGCGTGAAGGTCACCGGGCCGGAATAGAGCTGGGTCGCGTGATAGGTCGTCATCCAGGGCGCGATATGGTCCTCGCGGGTCGCCAGGATGAAGGTCGGCGTCTTGATCTTGCGCAGGTCGACCGGCACGCCGCCCAGCGTGATGCCGCCCGGCTGGGACAGCCTGTTCTCCACATACATCTTCCGCAGATAGAAGCTGTGCATCGCCGCCGGCATGCGGGTCGAATCGGAATTCCAGTACAACAGGTCGAAGGGGAAGGGGTCCTTGCCCATCAGATAGTTGTTGACCACGAAGGACCAGATCAGGTCGTTGGCGCGCAGCATGTTGAAGGTGGTCGCCATTTCCGACCCCTCCAGATAGCCGCGCTCGTTCATGCGCTCTTCGAGCGAGGTCAGTTGCGCGTCGTCGATGAAAACGCCCAGCTCGCCGGGTTCGGTGAAATCCACCAGCGTCGTGAAATAGGTCGCGGTGGCCACCCGCTCGTCGCCCTTTCCCGCCAGATAGGCCAGCGTGGAGGCAACAAGCGTGCCGCCCAGGCAATAACCGATGAGATTGATCTTGTCCTCACCGGTCGCCTGCTGCACGGCGTCGAGCGCCGCCAGCACGCCCTCGAACATGTAGTCCTCGAAGGTCTTGGCGGCCAGCTTCTCGTCCGGATTGACCCAGGAGATGCAGAACACCGTGTGGCCCTGTTCCACGGCCCAGCGGATGAAGGAGTTCTTCTCGCGCAGATCCAGGATGTAATATTTGTTGATCCAGGGCGGGGTGATCAGCAGCGGCCGCTTGAAGACCTTCTCGGTCGTCGGCTCGAACTGCAGCAGCTGGATCAGATCGTTCTGGAAGACGACCTTGCCCGGCGTGGTCGCCAGGTTCCCGCCGACCTCGAAAGCCTCCGGATCGGTCATCTTGATCCGCAGCTGGCCCTTGCCGCGTTCCATGTCGTCCAGCAGGTTCTGCAGCCCGCGGACCAGGTTTTCGCCCTTGCTGTCCAGGGTTTCGCGTAGAACCTCAGGGTTGGTGGCGACAAAATTGGTCGGCGCCATCGCGTCGGCGAACTGGCGGGTATAGAAATCCACCTTCTTGGCGGTCTGGTCGTCCAGCCCCTCGATGTCCTTGACAGTGTTCTGCATCCAGCGCGCGGTCAGCAGGTAGGACTGCTTGATGAAGTCGAAGACGTTGTTCTCTTCCCAGGCCGCGTCCTTGAAACGGCGGTCCTCATGATGAGGGGTGACGACCGGCTCCACCTCCTCGCCCATCAGGCGGCGCGTGGTGTTCTGCCACAGGGTCATATAGTCCTGCCACAGGGCGAACTGCGCCTGCATCAGCTTGTGCGGGTCCTGCATCAGATGCTGGGTCATCGTGAAGAAGGCCTCGCCGATATTCAGCGGGTCGGCATGGCCCAGCCCGCCGCCTTCGGCCTGCCGGGCCAGGAAATCCTGGACCAGCGCCTGGCTGCGCTGGGCGATGTCGGCCATCGCCGTGGTAAATTCGCCGTTGCCTTCGGTCTTGTCGGTAGTCTCAGCCATTCGCTGTCGCCTCGCTATGATTCGGTCAAACACAATCTCGCGCGGGGCCAATGTCCCGCGCGTGTGATAACCATGTCCTCCCTGAGATCACACTGGGCCTATAGCATGGATTTGATGTACTTTTCCAGTATTGTCGTGCAATAACCGGCAGGCATCGGATAGATTCAGAATCGTGACCCTTGAACGGAACATAAATCGGATTTTCCCGCTCGGCGCCCTGTTTGCGCTGGGGCTGATGCTGGCCGGCTGCACGGATTACGACGTGCCGGGTGCTGACAAGCCCTGGCCGAAGCTCAGCGATGTTCCGACCCGGCCCGATCCCGAGGAAACCGACCGCCGCCGCCGAAAGCTTTATGAGCAGTATGGCGATCTGGAACGCGCGCTACCCGATCCCTCCGAGCAGCCGGTGGGGCCACCACCCGATGCGCTGAAGGTGGCGGTCATCCAGTTTCCGCGCGCTGCCGCGGATCTCGACGATGCGACGAGGGAAATACTGGCGCAGGTCGCCGCCTATGCCCAGCAGGCGCGCGCCGACATCATGCTGTTCGGCTACACCAGCCTGAAGGTGGAGATCGCCACCGGTGGCAGCGCCAGGGACAGCGCGAGTAGCCTGGCTACCAATCGCCTTCGTGCCGTCGGGCTGGTCCTGGCCGAGAAGGGCGTACCCATAGACCGGCTGCAGCTAATTGCCCGCGGTAACCTGGACCCCGCCTGGCTGGAAACGGAGGCAACCGGGGAAGCCGGCAACCGCCGGGTAGAAATCTGGTTCACGCGTTAAGGCGGCTCAGCCACCCAATTCCGTGAACCGGTGAATGAAACCGCTTTTCGCGTCCGACGGCGGCCATGGCGTCAGGTAACCCTTCACCAGCGATTGCGGCAGGGTCGGGGGCTTGCCGAAATATGGCTTGGCCTCTTCCTCTCCGAAACCAGCCAGTTGGGTCGCCTCCAGCCAGGCGGCGGCGCGGTCGGCGCGCTTGATCGCGGCAGTGATACGCTCGGGCAGGGTCGCGGGCAGGCTGAAGCGGATCCGGATCGTCGCCTGCAGCCGGTTTTCCAGTTCCCGGTAGTCCAGCCCCACTGCCGCCTTGAAGGGCGTGACCAGATCGCCCACCACATATTCCGCCGCGTCATGCAGCAAGGCCGCCATCCACCAGCTTTCGCCCAGTCCCTTATGCCGGGCAATCGCCTCCACCAGCAGGGAATGCTGGGCCACGCTATAGGCCCAATGGCCGGAGGTCTGGCCGTTCCAGCGCGCGACGCGCGACAGACCATGGGCGATGTCCTCGATCTCCACATCCACCGGGCTCGGGTCCAGCAGGTCCAGCCGGCGCCCGCTCAACATCCGCTGCCAGGCTCTGATTTCGGTCATTCGATTTCTCCCTCATAGCGCAGCCCTTTTACGGTGCCGGGGCAGGCGATGCCAAGAATGTTTTCCCCAAGGGTTGCATTCGCTGCATCAGGGCGGCACGCGAAATCCTCATGTCTAATTTCTGCATTCCAGAATGGCGTTTGTACGCTATGAAATATCCGAACCAAAATTTGGAGCATCGCGTGAATCATTTGATGCGATATCGCAATGCCGGACAGGTTGAGCTGTGCCTAGCCGGGATCGGCGGTTTCGGCCGCACCCTTCTCGTGCAGAGCGCTGCAATACCCGCGCTCAGCGTCCGCATTCTCGTCGAACAGAGCGCCGATATTGCCGCGGACGTGCTGCGCGGCATCGGAGTTGGCGAGGATAAGTTCGCTGTCTGCGCAACGGCCGAAGAGGCGAAGGCCGCGTGGAACCGCGGGGCAATCGTCGTCACGGATGATCTGTCCCATGTGATCGACCTGCCGTTCGAGATGCTCATCGAGGCAACCGGTCATCCCGACGCCGGCGCCAGGCACGCGCGCATGGCGGTCGAAGCGGATCGGCATATCGCCGTTGTGTCGAAGGAAGTCGACAGCGTGATCGGCCCGGGCCTGGCCCGAATGGCGCAGGACCGGGGCAGGGTGGCAACGCCTGTCGATGGCGACCAGCCAAGCCTGCTGGTTGATCTGATAACCTGGGCGCAGGTGCTGGGACTGGAAATTCTCGCCGCTGGCAAGTCCAGCGAATACGACTTCGTCTTCGATCCCGTAACCGGCACTGTAACATGTAACGGAAGCACGGTGGCTCTGCCCGAAATTGCGGCAACGCTCTCGGGCGACGAGGCCAGCCTGCGGGACCGCGTGGCAAGTCGCGCCGCGATGGCCTCCATGTTCACTCAGCGTGTGCCGGCCGACCTTTGCGAGTTGAGTGTTGTCGCGAACGCAACGGGCTTTATGCCGGATCGCCCCGACCTGCATGCGCCGCTGGCGCGCATTCAGGAGATACCGTCGCTGTTTCGGCCGAAGCCGGAAGGCGGGATATTCGACGGAACACCGGTCCTCGACGTCTTCCACTGTCTCAGGCTTCCGACGGAACTCAGCCTCGCGGGCGGGGTCTTCGTCGTCGTGCGCTGCACCGACGCCGAAACCTGGAAGATGCTGGGCGAAAAGGGCCATATCCTGTCGCCGGACGGGGAGACGGCGATGCTGACCAACCCACGCCATCTTCTGGGGGTAGAGGCGGCGACAACGATCCTCGACGCCGCGGTCCTGGGCGAGAGCAGCGGCGGAGTGGAGGCGGCGCATTATGCAGACCTCGTCGCAATCGCGACCGCCGACCTGCCGGAAAGCTCGGTACTGGCGATGGGTGGACACCACCACACGATCGAGAATGTGACGGCGCACATCCTGCCGGCTCGCGCACTTGATGACGACGCTCCCGCACCGTTTTACCTGGCCGCCAACCGCAGGCTGGTCCGCGCGGTGGCGGCGGGCTCTTACGTAACCATGAAAGATCTCGATCTGTCGGGGGACGAAGAGTTGCTGCGCCTCCGGCGCTTGCCGG
>JBFFGY010000238.1:0-4873 GCA_041557215.1 Alphaproteobacteria bacterium | reverse complement strand
CGTGCCGGCGCACGGGTCATTCAACCGTCCCTGTATTTCGGGAAATTCGCCCATGTATGGCTTTTTCGAGCGTCTCTTCGACCCGCTGGCCCCGGCCGAGATCGTCCGGCCGCCGGATAATGCGCGTGGCTTCTTCCGGCATTTCCTGTGGCCCATCAAGGGGTTACTTCTGGTCATCCTGGCTATATCCGGGCTGGCCGCGCTCTCGGAACTGGCGCTCTATGCCTTCCTCGGCGTTCTCGTCGACTGGATGACCGAAACCGGCCGCGAGACCTTCCTCGAGGCGCATGGCTGGGCCCTGGTCGGTATGGCCGTCGTCGCGCTGGTCATCCGTCCCGCGGCGGTGATCCTCTCGCGCGGGCTGATCAACCTCTCGCTGGCGCCGGGGCTGACCAACCGCGTGCGCTGGCGCAACCATCGCTATGTGCTGCGCCAGAGCCTCACCTACTTCCAGAACGACTTTGCCGGCCGCATCGCGCAGAAGGTCATGCAGACCGGCCATGCGCTGCGCGAGGCGGTGATCAACGTGATCGACGGCGTGTGGTTCCTGGCGATCTTCCTGGTCGGCACCGTGGCGCTGTTCATCGGGTTGGACTGGCGCCTGTTGCTGCCGGTCGCCGCCTGGGCGCTGGGCTATGTCGCGGTGATCGTCTTCCTGGTGCCGCCGGTGCGCGGGCGTTCGGCCGCCGCGTCGGAGGCCACCTCGGCGCTGACCGGCCACGTGGTGGACAGCTACACCAACATCCAGTCGGTCAAGCTGTTCGCCCATGCGGAGCGCGAGGAGGCCTTCGCCCGCGAGAGTGTGCAACGCCATACCACCGCCTTTCGAAACCTGATGCGCCTGGTCGTTTCGCTGACGGCGGTGCTGACCCTGCTCAACAGCGCCCTGCTGCTGGCGATGGCTACGCTGTCGATCTGGCTCTGGCTGGACGGCAGCATCGGCGTCGGGGCCATCGCGGTGGCCAACGGCCTGATCATCCGGCTCAGCCAGATGTCGGGCTGGATCCTGCGCACCATCGCCACCCTGTTCGAGAATGTGGGCACGGTGCAGAACGGCATCGAAACGATTTCGCGGCCCTGGGAGGTGGTGGACCGGCCGGATGCCCGGCCGCTGGCGGTGACCGACGGCGAGATCCGTTTCGAGAATGTCCGCTTCCATTACGGCAAGCAGGCCGGCGCCATCGAGAATGTGACCCTGACGGTCCGCCCGGGCGAGAAGGTCGGGCTGGTGGGCCGTTCCGGCGCCGGCAAATCGACCCTGGTCAATCTGCTGCTGCGCTTCCACGATCTGGAAGGCGGGCGCATCCTGATCGACGGGCAGGTTATCGCCGAAGTGACCCAGGAAAGCCTGCGCGAGCGGATCGCCATGGTGACCCAGGATACCTCGCTGTTGCACCGCTCGATCCGCGACAATATCCGCTACGGCCGGCCCGAGGCGAGCGAGGCGGAGATCCTGCGCGCCGCCGAACGGGCGGAGGCCCAGGTCTTCATTCCCCTGCTGGCCGATCCGCGGGGCCGGCGCGGCTACGACGCCCATGTGGGCGAGCGCGGCGTCAAGCTCTCAGGCGGTCAGCGCCAGCGCATCGCCATCGCGCGGGTGATCCTCAAGAACGCGCCGATCCTGGTGCTGGACGAGGCGACCTCGGCGCTGGATTCGGAGGTCGAGGCCGCGATCCAGGGCCAGCTCCACAATCTGATGGAAGGCAAGACCGTCATTGCCATCGCCCATCGTCTCTCCACCATCGCTGCCCTCGACCGCCTTGTCGTCATGGACAACGGGCTGGTCGTGGAGGAGGGAAGCCACCGGGAACTGCTGCAGACCGGCGGCCTCTACAGCCAGCTCTGGGAACGTCAGTCAGGCGGCTTCCTCGGCATGGAGGCGGAAGCTGTGCCTGTCAAAGGCCGATCTCAAAGCGATGCGGTGATGCCGCCGTCGACATAGAGGGTGTGGCCGTTGACGAAGCTGGAGCCCGCCGACGACAGGAACACCGCCGCGCCGACCAGCTCTTCCACTTTGCCCCAGCGCCCGGCGGGCGTGCGCTTTTCCAGCCAGGCGGAAAATTCCGCGTCCGCCACCAGCGCCGCGTTCAGCGGCGTATCGAAATAGCCCGGCGCCAGCGCGTTGACCTGCAGCCCGTATTTCGCCCAGTCGGTGGCCATGCCCTTGGTCAGGTTGCCGACCGCCCCCTTGGTGGCGGTATAGGGCGCGATGCCGGGCCGCGCCAGCGAGGTCTGCACTGAGGCGATATTGACGATCTTGCCCGCGCCGCGCCCGATCATGTGCCGCGCCACCGCCTGGCCGACATTGAACACCGTCTTCACGTTGGTCGCCAGTATCCGGTCGAAGGCCTCGTCCGGGAAATCCTCCAGCGGCGCGCGATGCTGCATGCCGGCATTGTTGAACAATATATCGATCGGCCCGACCGACGCCTCGAAGCCGTCGACGGCGGCCTTCACCGCTTCATGGTCGCAGGCGTCGAAGGGCAGTTGATCGACCGTCGCGCCCTCGGCCTGCAGCCTTTGCGCCGCCTCGGCCAGCTTCGCCGCGTCGCGCCCGTTGACCACGATCGCCGCCCCGGCCGCCGCCAGCCCCCTGGCCAGCGCGAAGCCGATGCCCTGCGACGAGCCGGTGATCAGCGCGGTCTTGCCGGTAAGGTCGAAAAGCGGATTTGCGTGAGTCATGCTTGGAAACTCCTGTAGGGCGGATGGTGGAGAGTAGCCTTCTGCACGGCCCTTAGACAAGAAGACGCCGCAGGGCAATCTTGTTCGATCCGGCATTCTCGTGCATCCTGTCGCCCGGCTTTTCCGTTCAGTGGATTTTCAGGGGATTCACATCATGCGCGCCATCGTCGCCCACGCTGCCATGGACCTTCGCATCGACGAGTTCGAGGAGGCCGCGCCCGGTCCGGGCGAGGTGCTGATCCGGCTTGCCGTCGGCGGCATCTGCGGCACCGATCTGCATTACTACCGCCATGGCGGCTTCGGCCCCATAAAGCTGAAGCAGCCGATGATCCTGGGCCATGAGGTCTCGGGCCGCGTCGCCGCGCTCGGGGATGGCGTCGAGGGGCTGGAGGTCGGCGAGCTGGTCTCGATCCTGCCCTCGCGTCCCTGCCGCGACTGCCGCTATTGCCTGGAGGGCCTGCCGAACCACTGCCTGAACATGCGTTTCTACGGCTCCGCCATGCCCTTCCCGCATATCCAGGGCGCCTTCCGCGAGCAGCTGGTGGTGGAGGCCCGGCAATGCATCCCGGCCGGGGATCTGAGCGCGGGCGAGGCGGCGATGGCCGAGCCGCTATCGGTCGCCCTGCACGCCACGCGCCGCGCCGGCGATCTGCTGGGCAAACGGGTGCTGATCGCCGGCAGCGGCCCGATCGGCGCGCTCTGCATCCTGGCCGCGCGCCGCGCCGGCGTCCGCGAGATCGTGGTCACCGACCTGTCGGACAATGCGCTCGCCCATGCCGCCAGGGCCGGCGCCGACCGGACGCTGAACGTCGCCGAAGACCCGGCCGCGCTGGAGGGCTATGCCGCCGACAAGGGATATTTCGACGTGCTCTACGAATGCACCGGCTCGGCCCAGGCGCTGGCCGCCGGCATGGCGGCGCTGCGCCCGCGCGGCATTATCATGCAGCTGGGGCTGGGCGGCGACATGCAGGTCCCGATGATGATGCTGACCGCAAAGGAGCTGGATCTGCGCGGCTCCTTCCGCTTCCACGAGGAATTCGCCGTCGCCGTCGATCTGATGGGCAAGGGGCTGATCGACGTCAAGCCGCTGATCACCCACACAATGCCCCTGGACGACGCCCTGGCCGCCTTCAAGACCGCCGAAGATCGCAGCCAGGCGATGAAGACGCAGATAGTCTTCGGCTAGCGGTGCCACACGCCCCGCATGGCGGGCTGGCCACGGGGGCGGACGCCGGATTTCACATCCGACGCGGCTTGGGGTTGGTTCGGTCCGGCCAAGCCAACCATCCGAACTGGCGCCATGCGGGTCCATCCGGGTAGTCGACGCCATCCCACGCGCCCCGGGGCAGGCCGGCATCCGCGGGGGCATCCGGCTCGCGGGACTCGACTAGTGCGAGTAGATATGCGACATTCTGCCGCACGTGGATTGGGGAGATCCGCGACAGGGCGATCGCCGTCAACGCGCACCGGCCCGAAGGCTGAACCGGCCTCTGTAGGGCATCGACTGTCATAGGGGAGCCAATCCGGACGATAACTGAAATCCGGAGGAGAGTCGGATGAGCGCCTTTGAAAATGCCACGAAATTCTTCCATGCCTGCGAATCCCTGCAAGGATGGGACGGGTGCAGGCAATTCGTCGCGCCCGGCGCCGGTTTCGAGGCGCAGTGCGAACCGCTGGCCGGGGTCGACACCGTCGAGGCCTATTGCGAATGGATGGCCGGCCTGGGCAAGGGCCCGCTGAACGGCTGCAGCTATGTCCTGAATACATCGGCCTATGACGACGCAAACAATACGGCATTGTTCTTCGGCACCTTCACCGGCCGGCATGTCGCCGAGGGCGGCCCGGTTCCGCCGACCAATCGGGAAACCAACGCGGATTACGTCTATGCCCTGACGATGAACGCGGACGGCAAGATACAGAGCATGCGCAAAATCTGGAACGCCCCCTGGACATTGAGGGAACTTGGCTGGGCATAGCGGCGCCGGTCGCCGGTCTTCGGCCGACGCGGTCCCTCAGCCCTCCTTGAACCTTCGGTAGGCCAGGGAGGCCAGGGCGAGGTCGCCCAGCGCATGGCCGCGGAAGATGAAGGCGGTGCGGTTCCCGGCGCGCTGGCGGCCCCTGAACTTGCCCAGCACCAGGCCGGACAGGTCGCCCGCCACCTGCTCCGGGTCGGCCAGCTTGTTGGGCATCG
>JBFFGY010000237.1:0-4874 GCA_041557215.1 Alphaproteobacteria bacterium | reverse complement strand
GGTTCATCTCGATGACGTGCGGGCCGATTCCGCGCACGCGCGTCAGCGACTCCGCCGTTGGAAACAGTCCATTGGCCTGGCGGTCACTGACGATCGCTGCCGCGAGTGCCGGGCCGATGCCGGTCAACTCCGCAGCCAACGTATCGGCATCGGCCGTATTGATGTTAACGGGTCCGGCTACCGCAACTCCGCCAAGAACCAACAGGCCTATCGTGAAAAACCAATTTCTAATGCGGCGATTCATCGTGCTCTCCTTGCATTGAGATCGAAGTACCGCCACGTAAGGTAGTCGGCCAGCTGCCGTGACTCACGCCGTCAAACTGACCGATTCGCAGAATTTCGAAGCTGCTTGCTACGCGACGAGACTATCCAGCTGCAACGTCTGCACCGGCCGCAGTGACTCCCATGCTTTGCAGCTCGGACAGCGCCAGACGAGCCGCTGACTACCGTAGCCGCAGATCGTGCATCGATAACGCACACCGGATTGCGCAATCTTTCGCAATGCATCAACGACCCGCCCCATCGTCTCGGCGCGCTCATCCTCCCCGAGCGACGCGTATCGTTCGGCGTCGACGAGTCGAGACAGCACGTCATGCGTGACGACGAATTCCTCGACACACTCCATCAGAATCGGAGGCTCGACGAGGCCGTTACGAATGACGGCATACGCCAGCGCTTCCCGAATATCAGAATCGGAATCCAGCATCGATCGAATCCGCGTCTCGAGCTCCCGTTCCCTGCCTGCGTCGCGATAGCATGCAACGAGCTCCGGCAACACATCGGCCATCAAGCGGCGATCCGTCTCCAGAACCTGCTCGTAGAGCCGTATCGCCTGTGCGTAGTCTCGATCTTCTTGTGCGATCGCAGCCCTAATGAGCTTGCCTCGGAAAGCGCCCGTCTCACTGCGCACCGAGCTCTTCAGGTACTGGCGTGCAGCGTCGAGATCGCCGCTGACGCGCGCCTTCTCGGCGAGCTCACAGTAATAGTGCGCAACCTGGCTGGACTTCTCCCCTGTCAGCACCTCGAGAGCCCGATGAGCCTCGATGGCCTTGTTCCAATCGCTTTCTCTCTCATAGATGTCGACGAGACTCTCGAGCGCAGACTCGGCAAGCGTCGGACTACCGCGCAGATCGGAGAACAGTTTCTCGGCGCGATCGAATAGACCTGCGCTCAAGTAATCTTTCGCTAGCGCGTAAAGCGCCTGGTGCCGCTGGCCTTCGTTTAGGTTGGGCCGCGCGAGCAAGTTCTGGTGTACGCGTATTGCGCGATCGATTTCACCGCGCCTGCGAAAAAGGTGGCCCAGCGCAAAGTGAGTCTCCAGCGTCTCATCGTCCACGCCGCGGGCGATGCGGGCGATTTTGATGCCGTCGCGGATGCGCTCGCGGCCCAGCGAATAGGCATGGAAGACCTTGTCGGTCATCAGCACGGTATCCGACAGGCAATCCAGATGGCGGGTCGAGGCATGCCGGTCCAGCGGCTCCACCGGGTAGCCGCCGGTCAGATGGATGATGTTAAGACTCTGGATGAGGCGCAGGAAATTTCGGAAATCGGCGGTATTGCCGGGCCGCCGCCCGCCCTGCATGTCGTGGGCGTTAGGCGCGCTGGCCACCGCGCAGAAGGCCGACCATGGCCCGCCGATGTGCACCGAATGCGCCGGGTTACGGGCATGCAGGGTGAATTCCGCCGGCGGCCGGCTGATCGCCTGCTCCACCAGGGCACGGTCGAAGCGCACGCGGTCTCCATCCGCCTCCACATCGGCCCCGGCTTCGCGCAGGATGGATTTCGCCTCCTCACTGAGGATATCGATGCCGATCTCCTCCAGCACCGTCAGCGAGGCCCGATGGATCGCCTCCAACTGGTCGGCGGAGACCACCTCGACCGGTTTATAGGGGTTGCGCGGCTGCCGCCAGGCCGGCTGTTCGACAGTGGCCGCCCCTTCAACGCCGCCGCCACGGCGCCCAAGCCGGCCGCCGTTCCTGCCTCCCCTGCCTCCCCTGCCCGCCACTGCTTCGGCCATCGATGCCTCCCGGGCTGCCGCGGAATTCGGTGTCGCTTCAACCTTGCCGGGGGCCGCCCCCGCTTTCGCCTTCAAAAACGTCATCAACTGGCGCATGCCCGGCACCGCGCGACCGGCGCCGCCATTCAACCTCATCCTCCCATCCCCGGCAACCGGACCGCCGGCAACTGCCCGTTCAGGGAGCACTTGACCTTCCCGCCACAGGAATCGCCATGTTACGCCCCAGGAACGATAAAGGGACATGCGACATGAGCTTACAGACCGAACCGACCCGCCGGAGCCAGCAGGACAAGCCGCTATTGCCAGACGTGATTCAGGCGGCTCGATATTACCTGACGCGCCGCCGCACCCTCATTGTCGGCGCCGTGGCGATCGTGGCGGGCGGCGTGGCATTAAACTGGGGCTGGCTGGTGGCGGCCGGCTTTGCGCCGCTGATCCTCGGCTTTCTCCCCTGCGCGGCGATGTGCGCCCTGGGCATGTGCATGAACCACGGGAAGGGTGACGGGCACAAGGGCGGTGGTTTCTGCCCGCCCGGCAAAGACGAATCCGGCCCGGACGACCACCGCTCCTGACCGCCGGGGCCCGAGACGCCCGGACCTGCGGCGATCGGCCACTGGGCCCGGCCGCCCGCCGCCTATAGCGGACCCCTGCCCCAATCGGATAATGTCGGTGGCGACGCGGGCTAAATCGGCAGGGGAGCCATATGACGGATATCAGGATCGGGATACTCACGGCCTCGGACCGGGCCAGCGCCGGGATCTATGAGGATATTTCCGGCCCGGCGATCGTCGACACGCTGAACGACTATCTGGCCAGCGAGTGGCAGCCGGTCTATCGCGTGATCCCCGACGATCAATCCACGGTGGAGAAGACCCTGGTCGAGCTGGCCGACGAGGAAGGCTGCTGCCTGATCGTCACCACCGGCGGCACCGGCCCCGCCCCGCGCGACCTGGTGCCGGAAGCGACCGAGGCCGTCTGCGACAAGATGATGCCCGGCTTCGGCGAGCTGATGCGCCAGGTCAGCCTGCAATATGTGCCCACCGCCATCCTGTCGCGCCAGACCGCCGGCATCCGCGGCCGCTGCCTGATCGTCAACCTGCCTGGCAAGCCGAAATCGATCCGCGAATGCCTGGACGCTGTCTTCCCCGCCATCCCCTACTGCATCGACCTGATCGAGGGCCCCTACCTGGAAACCGACGAAGCGGTCATCAAGGCATTCCGCCCTAAGGGGGCGTGAGGGAGTAGCAGCAACGCGCCGCCATCCGGGAACCGGGAGTTGGCTACTGCGTCGGCCCGGTCGGCCGCTGCGCCAGCTTTGCCAGCAATTTGGCGGTGCTGGCCTTGTGCCGTTTCCACTCGCCCGGAACATATGCCATCAGCCACGCATAGGGTTCGTCCGGCAATGGCTCCCGTCGCAGGTACCGCAGCAGGGCGGACAGGTGGCCCCTGTTCCAGGCCCAGACCCCATCCAACGAATAGAACAGCGCCGGCAATTCCGCATAGGCCAGACCCTCGAGTCGAAGCGGGCAGGACAGACACGTCACGCGCCAGTCTGATAGGTTCCACGACGGCGCGAGGTCGCCGATAACGGCACCGCGCCCCTTTTCCGAGTCTTTCTCTGCCCTGGCCAGAAAACCGCAGCGCGGGCATTTCACATCAATCTTCGCCGGCCTGCTGCTGTGCGCGTAGCGGACATGGGTCATGCTACCATTCTCGATGGATCGGCTCATTTGCGTAGCCTCATTTCCCGGATTTCCCAAAACATAACAGGTTCAGGCATGGGCGTATTTTCGGACCATAATGCTGCCATTCCGTTAATGCCCCCAGTAGAAGCCGGTGCGCTGCCCCCGGTAAAGCCGCCCCCACCCGCCAAAACAACCCGATAGCCACCGCTCCCCCCTCCCTGTACTGTTGCTGGAAAGAGTCGGAAACGCCCATGGAAGGGGTATCGATGCGTATTTCGCACGGCAAATATCTGGCGATCCTGGCCATCCTGTTCGGCGCTCTCTGGGTCGCGCTGGCGATTTCGCCGCTTTACCGCGAGGACTGGCTGCTGGAAAACGTGCTGGTCTTCGTCTTCGTCGGCGCGATGGCGGCGACCTGGCGGCGTTTCCGCTTTTCCCGCGTGTCCTACACGCTGATTTTCCTGTTCCTCTGCCTGCATGAGGTGGGGTCGCATTACACCTATGCTGAGGTTCCCTACAATGAATGGACGGCGGCGCTGTTCGGGCGGTCGCTGAACGATTTCATGGACTGGGAGCGCAACCATTACGACCGGCTGGTGCATTTCTCCTACGGGCTGTTGCTGGCTTACCCCTTGCGCGAAATCTTCCTGCGCATCGCCAACGTAAAGGGATTCTGGGGCTATTTCCTGCCGCTGGACATCACCATGTCGACCTCAATGATCTTCGAGCTGTTCGAATGGGGCGCGGCGGAGATGTTCGGCGGCGACCTGGGCATGGCCTATCTCGGCACCCAGGGCGACATCTGGGACGCGCACAAGGACATGGCCCTGGCCAGCCTCGGCGCGCTGATCGCCATGCTGGTCGTGGCGGCGATCAACCGCAGCCTGCAGCGCGACTTCGCCCGCGACTGGGCCGACAGCCTGCGGGTAAAACATGTCGAGCCGCTGGGAGAGACCGCCATCGCCCGCATGCTGAAACAGCGCTGGCGGGCCATGCGCCGGGCGGGCAAGGGCTGAACTAAAAACCCGGGGCTGCATGCCCCGGGTTCAAAATCATTGCCGGCACATCCTGACGTCATTGCGAGGAGGCCGCGGGCCGACGCGGCAATCCAGTCTGTCACCGGGTTACGGCGATTTCTGGATCGCCGTGGCGCTTTGCGCCTCGCGATGACG
>JBFFGY010000236.1:0-4918 GCA_041557215.1 Alphaproteobacteria bacterium | reverse complement strand
GGGCGACATTTTCCAGGTGGTGCTCTCGCAGCGCTTCGAGGTGCCCTTCTCGCTGCCGCCCTTCGCGCTATACCGCTCTCTGCGCCGGCTGAACCCGTCGCCCTTCCTGTTCTATCTGGATTTTGGCGACTTCAGCATCGTCGGTTCCAGCCCCGAAATCCTGGTGCGGCTGCGCGACGGCAAGGTGACGATCCGCCCGATCGCCGGCACCCGCCCGCGCGGCAAGGATGCGGCGGAAGATAAGGCGCTGGCAGAAGACCTGCTATCGGATCCTAAGGAACTGGCCGAGCATCTGATGCTGCTGGACCTGGGGCGAAACGACGTGGGGCGTGTCGCCAAGGTCGGTACGGTCGAGGTCACCGAGAAGAACACGATCGAATATTATTCGCACGTCATGCATATCGTCTCCAATGTGGAAGGCGTAATTTCGCCCGACCATGACGCGCTGCAGGCGCTGGCCGCTGGCTTCCCGGCCGGCACGGTTTCCGGCGCGCCCAAGGTCCGCGCCATGGAGATCATCGACGAACTGGAACCGAACCGGCGCGGCGTCTATGCCGGCTGCATCGGCTATTTCGGCGCCAATGGCGACATGGATACCTGTATCGCGCTGAGGACCGCCGTGGTCAAGGATGGCACGATGTATGTCCAGGCCGGTGGCGGTATCGTCTATGACAGTAGCCCGGAAGGCGAATTCCAGGAAAGCTGCAACAAGGCTCGCGCCCTGTTGCGCGCCGCCGAGGAGGCCGTCCGTTTCGCGGCCAGCGGCGGTCGGCGATAGTCCGGCTCCTGCCCGGCGCAGCGACGCCCTGATTTTAGCGGGAAATCTGGGCCAGCTGGGTTTCGTATTCCTTCTTCACGATGGCGCTGACCGGCACCAGCCGGAAGCCCTTCTTCCTTGCCTCGGGAATCCAGCGTGCCAGGACATCGACCGTAACGTCATGGGGATGGCCGATGGCAATGGCCTGGCCGCGCTTGCGCGCAACCTTCTCCACCTGCGCCAATTGCGCCGCGATCTTATCGCTGTCCAGATCGTTATCCAGGAAGACATTGCGTATCGCGTTCGGCATACCGATATCGCGCGCCAGTTCCCCGCCAACCGTACGGTGATCGGTTCGCGAATCCAGGAACAGCAGCCCCCGGGAATTGATCTCCTCCAGCACCGGGCGGACGAGTTCGGGCTGCGCCATGAACTTGCTGCCCATATGATTATTCACCCCGACATAGCCCTCAAACCGGTTCATCGCCCAGCGCAGCCGGCGCAACACCTCATCGCGGCCCAGCGAGGTCAAAAGCGCGTTGTGCCCCGGGTCGACAGCCGTGCTGCCCGGTTCCATGGGCATATGAAGCAGCAATTCATGCCCGCGTGACCGAGCATAGCGGGTCTGGGATTCCAGATTGTTGCTGTAGGGAATGAAGGCGATCGTGACCGGTGCCGGCAATTCGCTGGCCCGTCTGGTGCGGTGCTGCACCACGCCCGCATCGTCGATGACGATTGCAATCATCGGCCCATTGCCCTGTTGGCGCGAAACCACTGCATTGGCCAACCACGCCGGCTGAGCGGGCTGGATAGGTGCAGTGCCGAAGGGCGGCTCGGGCTGGATCGGAATGCCTGTAATCGCTGGCTTCAGCGGAGTTTCAGGGCGCGGCATGGCCCGCGGCGACAGCCCCGCCATTGCCGCTTCCAGGTTTTCCTCTTCCAGGATAGCCGGCGCCTCGTCGGTTCCCGGTTCGTAGAGCGCAACAAGACCTTCGTCAAACCAGTTCTGTGCGTCAATATCCTCGACTTTCGCCAGCATATTTTGTTCTGAAGTGACAGGTTCGTCCTCGGCGCCAAAGGGCAGGTGGACGAATTCCGTCTCCAGGTCGCTATACCGTGCTTGCGCCACTGGTGCGGCCAGGGGCGGATGATGGTCGTGCAAACTGGCAAAGCTATAAGCCGCCGGTTCCGGTTTGCCCCGCAACGTATGCCAGGCCGTGAATACCGCCACCGAAACCGCCATCAAGGCGAACAGTCCAGTCGCCGCCTGCAGATAGGGTCTGATACGTCGCTCCGCATCGACCAACTCGATTTCGCTGTTCGCCGCCAACCAAGCTCCGGCAATTGCGTGGGCCAATCTCGCCTGGAACTCGCCGGCAATGGCGGAAAGACGCACGGCATAGGCTCGACCGAGCCGGAATGCCGAGGCAGCCTTATGACGAGCCCAATCCGCGAAAACGGAAACATGGGCCGAGACAGAAGCCGAGAGGCCAGCCGCTCTTGGCCGAATCCCGGCAGCGGCGGCCATAAGCGTCGCTTGTATTTTCGGGTAAAGCTTCTTCAGCCGCGCCGGCACCAAGAACAGCGAACCGCTCGACAAGCGGCGCTTAGAACGCGCAACAACAACCGAAGCGCGGCGGCGTCTGATGATCCGCCGCCGGTTCACGTCCCTGCTGGAGCTATGAATTCGGCGCATGCTTTCCTCTATGACCTGAGACTCTACAGGCTACAGAAAAAAGCGTAACCGGCCAATCGTTGAGAAATTATTGAAATTTTATGGAATTCTGTGGGCGCAAGTCACGCCTCCACGGTTTCGCCGGCCAGTTCCTTCAGGATCGGGCAGTCCGGTCGATGATCGCCATGGCAGCGCGTGGTAAGATGCGTCAGCGTATTGCGAATAGTCTTCAACTCCTCGATCTTCCGGTCCACTTCCTCGATATGGGCCAGGGCCAGCTTCTTCACGTCGGCGCTGGCGCGTTTATTGTCACGCCATAGATCGAGCAATTGGGACACATCCTTTACGCTGAAACCGAGATTGCGCGAATGATGGATGAAACGCAGGGTTTCCACATCCTTGTCGCTATAGGTCCGGTATCCGCTTTCGGTCCGGCTGGCCTCGGGGATCAGTCCGATGCTTTCGTAATAGCGGATGGTCTTGGCGCTGACACCCGACTTTTTCGCAACTTGGCCAATATTCATCTATTTTCTCCTATACTCTCGTTATTATTTTGATTTTGCAGTGTTATTGACGATTTTGCACGCCACGAACGCAGCATTAAGGCGTTACTGACAACACTGAAGCTGCTGAAGGCCATGGCGGCGCCCGCAACGATAGGGCTGAGATATCCCAGCGCCGCCAGTGGGATGCCAACGACGTTGTAAATGAAGGCCCAGAACAGGTTCTGCCAGATCTTGCGCACCGTCGCCCGACTGACATCGATGGCGTCCGCCGCCAGCCGTGGATCCGAACGCATCAAGGTAACGCCGGCGGTTTCCATCGCGATGTCGGTGCCAGAGCCCATGGCAAGCCCAAGATCTGCCGCCGCCAGGGCAGGCGCGTCATTCACGCCATCGCCGACCATGGCCACCACCCTGCCCTCTGCCCGCAACCTTTCGACCTCCGCCGACTTGTCGCCGGGAAGAACCTCGGCGCGGAAATCGTCCAGCCCCAGACGCCTGGCGATGGCTTCCGCCGTGCGCCGGTTATCGCCTGTCAGCATCATGACGGCGATGCCCCGGCCATGCAGGATTTCGAGTGCGGCGACGGCTTCCGGTCGCAACTGGTCTGCGACCGCGATTACGCCGAGAACCCGCCCCTCGTCGCCCGCAGCCCACATCACGGTCTTGCCGTCAGCCTCAAGCGCGGCAACCTCCTCTTCCAAATCGGCCATGTTCGCGCCGGCCTCTTCCATCAGCCCGCGATTACCGATCCACAGCCCCTGACCGGCTACCCGTGCGGTCAGTCCGCGCCCGCCGACCCGGCTGAAACTCTCTATTTCCTGCAGATCCAGGTCACGGCCTTCGGCCTCGTCCAGTACGGCCTTGGCCAACGGGTGCTCGCTGCCCTGCTGGGCCGATGCCACGAGGCGCAGCAGCCCCGCCTCGTCCATGCCGCCGGCAGCAACGATATCCGTTACTTCCGGATGCCCCATGGTCAGCGTGCCGGTCTTGTCGAAGATTACGGTATCGACCGCGCCGGCGCGTTCCAGCGCCTCCACATCCTTGATCAGGATGCCCGCGCGCGCGGCAGCGCCCGTGCCGGCCATGATTGCCGTCGGCGTCGCCAGCCCCAGGGCGCAGGGACAGGCGATCACCAGCACCGAAACCGCGGCGATGATGCTCTGCTCCATGGACCCGCCGACCATTAGCCAACCTATGGCGGTGATAATCGCAATCGTCACCACAGCCGGCACAAAGATATGGGTCACCTTGTCGACCAGCCTCTGCACCGGCGGCTTCGCGGCCTGGGCGCTTTCCACCAGCGAGATGATCCTTTCCAGCGTCGATTCCTTGCCCACATTCGTGGTTTCCACCCGCAACATGCCGTCGCCATTGACGCTGCCGCCGGTCACCCGGTCCCCGGGCGTCTTGGCCAGCGGGATGCTCTCGCCGGTGAGAAGCGATTCGTCCACCGCGCTTTCGCCGGACAGTATGAGCCCATCCACCGGAATTCTGTCGCCCGGCCGCACCACCACGATTTCTCCAGACATGACGGACGTCGCCGGGACCGTCACCACCTCTCCATCGCGCTCTACATGGGCTTGGTCTGGGCGCAGCTTCATGAGTTGGCGAATTGCCGCCGAAGTGCCGCGCCGCGCCCGGGCCTCAAGCCATTTGCCCAGCTTGACGAGCGTGATGATCGCAGCGGAAGCCTCGAAATAGAGATGCAATTCCGCACCGGCGGCGGCCGAGGCAAGGTTATAGAGACTGAGACCAAAAGCAGCACTCGTACCCAGTGCGACCAGCAGATCCATGGTGCCTGTCAGGGATTTCAGGGCTTTCCAGGCGCCGATATAGAAGTTCCAGCCGATCGCGAACTGCACGATGGTGGCGACGGCCAGTTGCCAGATGCCCGGCAGGGCAAAATCGAGGCCGACGACATGCCCGGCCATGGGCACCACCAGCGGCAAAGTCAGCATGGCGGACGCCACCACCACCAGC
>JBFFGY010000235.1:0-4920 GCA_041557215.1 Alphaproteobacteria bacterium | reverse complement strand
GGCCGCCGATGGAACCGAGATAGAAGCCGCCGTGCTTCTGGCAGGCGACGCGCACCTCCGCCGAGCGATTGCCCTTGGCCAGCATCACCATGGAGCCGCCCTCGCCCTGGAACTGGTCGACGAAGCTGTCCATGCGCCCGGCCGTGGTCGGCCCGAAGGAGCCCGAGGCGTAGCCTTCCGGCTTCTTGGCCGGGCCGGCGTAGTAGATCGGATGGTTCTTGAAGAAGTCGGGCAGGGGCTTGCCTTCCTCCAGGTCCTTGCGCAGCCGCGCATGGGCCAGGTCGCGCGCCACGATCAGCGGTCCGGTCAGCGACAGCCGGGTCTTGATCGGGTGCTTGCTGAGCTCGGCCAGGATATCCTTCATCGGCCGGTTCAAATCGATCTCGACCACACGGTCGGACAGGCTTGCCTCGTCGATTTCCGGCATGTATTTCGCCGGGTTGGTTTCAAGCTGCTCCAGGAAGATGCCGTCCCTGGTGATCTTGCCCAGCGCCTGGCGGTCGGCGGAGCAGGAAACGCCGATGCCGATCGGCAGGCTGGCGCCGTGGCGGGGCAGGCGGATCACCCGCACATCGTGGCAGAAATATTTGCCGCCGAACTGCGCGCCGATGCCCATATTCTGGGTCATCTCATGCACCTTGGCTTCCATCTCCAGGTCGCGGAAGGCGTGACCGGCCTCGGAGCCCTTGGTCGGCAGCCCATCCAGATAGCGCGTCGAGGCCAGCTTCACGGTCTTCAAATTCAGCTCCGCGCTGGTGCCGCCGATAACCACGGCCAGATGGTAGGGCGGGCAGGCCGCGGTGCCCAGCGTGCGGATCTTCTCGTCGAGGAAGGCGAGCATGCGGTCCTCGGTCAGCAGCGATGGCGTTGCCTGGTAGAGGAAGGTCTTGTTGGCCGAGCCGCCGCCCTTGGCGATGAACAGGAATTTGTAAGCATCCTCGCCCTCGGAATAGATCTCCACCTGGGCCGGCAGATTGGTGGCGGTGTTCTTTTCCTCGAACATGCCGATCGGGGCGAGCTGGCTGTAACGCAGGTTGCGCTTGAAATAGGCATCGCCGCCGCCCTGCGCCAGTGCGGCCTCGTCGCCGCCCTTCGTCCAGATACGGCGTCCCTTCTTGCCCATTACGATGACGGTGCCGGTGTCCTGGCACATGGGCAGCACGCCGCCGGCCGAGATATTGGCGTTCTTCAGGAAGTCGTAGGCGACGAAACGATCGTTGTCAGAGGCTTCCGGGTCCTCCAGGATGTTGGCGAGCTGTTGCAGATGGCCCGGGCGCAGCAGATGGTTGATATCGATGAAGGCCTGCTCGGACAGCAGCCGCAGGCCTTCCGGTTCCACCTTCAGCACTTCCTCTCCCTCGAACTCGGCCACCGAGACATGGTCGCCGGTCAGCTTCTTGTAGGGGGTGGTATCCTCGCCCAGGGGAAACAGGCCGGTATAGTCGTCGCTCGCCATGAATCGATCCTCTTGAATTTCTGTCATGCTTCGTTCGCCGCTACGGATAGCGTCGGCAAGGCTGGCGGTCCAGCCCCTTTTCCCGATGCCAACGATATCGTCTCAATCGATTTGGCCGCTTCCTTGCCTGTCAGTCCCGTGCCAGCGTTCCTTCAGTGCATCCAGTCTGTGCGACATGGTGACGAGGACGATTTCGTCTCCCTTCTGTAGCTTCGTTTCCGCGTCGGGCAGGATTACTTCGTCACCGCGATAGACCATTATGGCCCGGGTTTGGTCGGGCAGGTCGAGATCCGCCGGCTGCCGCGGGTCTTCGTCGCGCAATACGAAGGAAAACAGCCGCACATCGCCCTTGAAAAAGGTGGCGAAGTCCTCCGCGAGTTGCCCGGTTGCCATGTCGACCAGCGTTTGCGCCGTATTTCGGTCCGGAATTATGATATCGCTGAGTCCCAGTTCGCGGCAGATATGTTCAAATTCCGGGTCCTCGATCTTGGTGACGATCCGCTCGAAGCCAAGCGACCGGCCCACCAGGCTGGCCAGGATATTGGTCTGGTCGTTATTGGTCAGGCAGAGAAGGAGGTCGTCCTTTGACGGGTTGGTTTCGCGCAGGATGGCGGGCTTGGTGCCGTTGCCGAGAATAAAGCCGCAATCCAGATCGTCTTTCAACGCGTCGATCCGTTCCTTGCTGGCCTCGACGATCACTACGTCATGCTTGCGCGCGATCAGGGTTTCCGCGGTGGCGACGGCAATGGCTGTGGCGCCGATCATTATAATCTTCATGAGAGTTCCCTTCGCGGTCCGATCCAGTTCCGCGGATAGGCAAGCACAAGAATCGCGAGGATTTCAAGCCTTCCCATCAGCATGTCGAGGCATAGCACGAGCTTCAGCGGCGTGGCGAGTTCAGGGCCGGCGACGCCGGTCGACAGGCCGACCGTGCCGATTGCCGAAACCACGTCGAACAGCGAGTCCAGCGGGTCGAGCCCGGCAACCAGGAAGGCGAACCATGACAGCAATATCGTCCCTGCGTACAGGGTAACCATTCCACCCGCCGCGCCGATTTCGCCTTGATCGAGGCTACGTCCCGCGATGCGCGCCTCGACCACCGCATGCCTCGGCGTGACGGTTTGTGCGAACATTAGCTGCACGAGGCGTATGACGATCAGCAGCCTTAGGATCTTCAGTCCGCCGGCCGTCGAGCCGACGTCGCCTCCGACGGCCATGGAGAACACGAGCGCGAGTTTGGTTGCGGGCGCCAGACTCGCAGGGTCGACTGTCTGAAAGCCGCTGGTCGTCTGGGCGGAGACGGCCATGAAGGCGGCATTGCCGACAAGGGCCGCATCCACCGTCGCCCCGGCCAGCCACTCCGAGAACGTCACCGTCCCCCAGACCAGGAAAATCACGACAACCAGGGTTCGCACCTCGCCGTCGCGCAGCAGGGTCATGGGGCCGGAGCGCCAGGCCTGGTATTGCAGCGTGAAGGAAATCGACCCGGCAAGACACAGCAGGCTGATCATGCCCCTGACCGCCGGTCCGCCGGCCCCGGCGACGCTGTTGTCATGCGACGAGAAACCGCCGGTCGATAAAGATGCCAGGGCGTGCACCGCGGCATCGAAAGGGGACGCGCCGAGGGCCCAGAGCAGGAATCCGCCCGCCAAACTAAGGCCGCCATAAATGACCAGTACTCGCCGCCCGTGCGTCCGGGTTCCGCCGATCAGGTCTTCCGGACTGGTTTCGCTCAGTGCCAGGCGCCTGGCTCTGGCGCCGGGACCGAGCACCAGTGCGAAGGCGAGAACAATAATGCCCAGCCCGCCATACCACTGCATCCAGGCTCGCGTGAACAAAAAGGCTCGGGACGCGCCCTCCACTTTGCCGGCCGCCGACAGGCCCGTGGTGGTGATCGCAGAGACCGATTCGAAGAGCGCATCCAGCGGAGTCATGCCTGTGACGGCAAAGGGCCATATCATGGCCACGGCGCCCAGCACGAATCCCAGCGCCGTGACCGCCATGGCTTCGTTCTGCTGGATGTCACGGGGCGCGGGCAAACGGGCCAGCGGCAGTCCCGCGGCCGCGAGGGCCAAGGCTATGATACCGCACTCGGACGCGAAGCCGAATTCGCCCAGCACCAGCGCCATGAAACCGGGAACGGCAGCGATCGGCACCAGCGACAGGCAGAATACACCGATATACTTCGCCAACACGCGGGGGCGCATGGCGGTGGCAATGGTCTCCAGTCCCTTTATAGTCATTTGTTCACACCATTGGGCCGGAACGGCGATATTGCCCTTGGACGATAGGACGGACATAACTGCGCTGACAAATGAATCCGGTCAACGCTAACCTTTGAGGGGATGATATGCCGTTGCCAAGTCTGCTGGAAGGAAGGCTCCGCCTTCCCGTTATCGCCGCACCGATGTTCCTGGTTTCCGGGCCGGAGTTGGTCGTCGAATGCTGCAAGGCCGGCGTGGTCGGCACGGCGCCGGCCGCGAATGCGCGCCCGCCCGCCGAGTTCGAGAAATGGGTGCAGCAGATCGAGGCGGCGCTGGCCGATGCGCCAAATGCGGCACCATGGGGCGCCAATATCTCGGTGCGCCGGGGCAACGAGCGGCTGGAGGAAGACCTCGACATCTGCGTGCGCCACAAGATCCCCGTGGTCATCACCATCCTGGGCAAGCCCGACCGGGTGGTGGAGGCGGTGCATTCCTATGGCGGCATCGTGCTGCATGACGCGGCGACCGAACGCCACGCCCGCAACGCCATGGCCGCCGGCGTCGATGGCATCATCGCGCTGGCTGGCGGGGCAGGAGGGCATACCGGCTGGCAGAACCCGTTTTCGCTGGTGCGTGAAATCCGCCGCTTCTGGGACGGCTGCCTGATCCTGGCGGGGTCGATTTCCGACGGCGCCGGCATCCGCGCGGCCGAGGTGCTGGGCGCGGATCTCGCCTATATGGGCACGCGCTTCACCGCGACGAAGGAATCGCTGGCGCCCGACGCCATGAAGCGGATGATTGTCGACTGCAGGGCAACCGACATATTGACCGAAAACCACCTCACCGGTCTGCCGGCCAACTACATGATCCCCAGTCTCGAGGCCGCCGGCATCGACGTCGAAAAACTCCGCGCCGGCATGCCACCCGATGCGGCCGGCGTGGAAGATAACGTCAAGGCCTGGCGCGACATCTGGAGCGCGGGGCATGGCGTGTCGGTAATCGACGATGTGCCGGCGACGGCGGAACTGGTGGCGCGGCTGGAGGCGGAGTACCGGGTGGCCAAAGCCCGTTAACGGTCTGGCAGAATCCGTCGCCGATAATTCTCCGAATCGATTGGCATCCAAGAGTGGAAAGGGGGCGGCAGGCCCGAGTACGGATGAGGACTGCCTGCTGAACGGGGTATGTGAATGATAGGACACCGCTACTGGTTCAATTTCCTGCTCGGTAAATTCAGACCGTGGGAAAGGGCGGCTATTGAGG
>JBFFGY010000234.1:0-4949 GCA_041557215.1 Alphaproteobacteria bacterium | reverse complement strand
GAGCCGGGTAACTCGGCTTTCGTGACAGGTGTTTCTTGTGACGAAGTCATCGCGAATGTTCCTTGTAGTCAAAATTCAGACGGCCGGTGCGGTGGCCGGCAAAACTATTGCAGAAGCAGTTCCACGTTTACGCCGACCGTGATGGCGCCGATGGCATTTCCGTTGTCGGGATCCGCGATCGAAACGCTGACCTGCGCCTGATAGGTCTGGGTCGACTCGTCGAACTCGACCTCGTCGATGAAGACGGTGTCGGGGCCGGCCAGGAAGGTCTTCTTCCACTTTGCTTCGTCGCCCTGCCAGTAGTCGGAGGTCACGTCGCTCTGGGCAACGTTGAGCCCCTTGTTGTCCATGACGAAAATTTCCGTGAACAGGCCCGCGCCCTCGTTCTTGTATCCAGCGAGTTCCTTCGAGGCGGCACGGCCCAACAACTCGTCGATCATCGGCTTGGAGCCGGCATTGGTCTGGGCTCGCCATTTCTTGTCCAGCGCATCGATATCGGCCTGGCTAAGGCTGGCGTGGCTGCTGTTTTGAGACCTGATCGCATTCACGATGGCCGGATTGCTGGTCCAGCCCTTGATCTGGTTCTGCACCAGTTCGCGGATCGGGCCTTCATGCTCGCCCGCGGCATGGGCCGCCGGGGCAATGAAGATGGCTGCCATGGCGGCAATGATAAACTTTCGCATTGGTTTCCTCCTTACGCACATAACGTAAATTAGCGCAGATTTGCGCCGGCGTGCCGTTCCGAAACCGAGGGAAACGCTTGTCGGTTTCTTCCCGAAACAACCCCAGCGCGACTTTCCGGCACCCATTGAACGAGATAATTGGCTAACAAGCGGTTAAATTTATCCGCCGAGCGGAAAAATAATTAAAAAGGGCCATAATACAGGAATTATATACCTCTTACGGATTGTCCTTTTTGGGTGTGTTATTTGGGAATCATGCAATCAAAAACGATGATTGAACTGAGGCCATGATTGGGACGCACCCAACATCAATGCGCAGCCTGAAGCGTTGCGTCGCGCAGGCGGGGATTCCTGTCGCGCTGAGGCTTGATCGCAGCACGCCATGGACCTACGGATTGGCCATCCCGGCTTGCGCGTGCGCGGCGCCTGCCGCATTCTTGTGGCGCAGCCGGCAGGGAGGCCATGATGGCAAAATATTCGGTTTTCAGCCTTGCGCGTAACGCGTTGAGCTATCACGAGAACTGGCAGCGCGCCTGGCGCAGCCCCGACCCGAAGCCGGAATACGAAATTCTGGTGATCGGCGGTGGCGGTCATGGGCTGGCGACCGCTCACTACCTGGCCAAGGAACACGGCATCAACAATGTCGCTGTTATCGAGAAGGGCTGGTTGGGCGGCGGCAACACCGGTCGCAACACAACGATTGTGCGGTCCAACTATCTGTGGGACGAGAGCGCCGCGATCTACGAGCATTCGCTGAAGCTCTGGGAAGGCCTGTCGCAGGATCTGAATTTCAACGTGATGTTCAGCCAGCGCGGCGTGATGAACCTGGCGCACAACCTGCATGACTGGCGCGAACTGAACCGCCGTGTCCACGCCAATCGCCTGAACGGGATCGATTCAGAAATTCTCAACGCCGCCCAGGTCAAGGCAGAGGCGCCGATTTTCAATGTCTCGCCGAATTCGCGTTATCCCATCATTGGGGCGTCGATGCAGCGCCGCGGCGGCACCGCACGCCATGATGCCGTCGCCTGGGGTTATGCCCGCGCCGCGGACCAGCGGGGCGTCGATATCATCCAGAACTGCGAGGTCACGGGCTTCGTCATCAATAACGGCAAGGTGGAAGGTGTCGAGACCACGCGCGGACGGATCAAGGCAAAGCGCGTAGGTGTCGTCGTGGCTGGCAATTCCTCGGTCCTGGCCGATATGGCCGGCTTCCGGATGCCGGTGGAGAGCAATCCGCTTCAGGCCTTGGTCTCCGACCCGATCAAGCCGGTGCTGGACTGCGTGGTGATGTCCAGCGCGGTGCATGTCTATGTCAGCCAGTCTGACAAGGGCGAATTCGTGATCGGAGCAGGATCCGACCTGCATGTTTCCTATTCACAGCGTGGCAGCTTCGACATCATCGAGGGCATCATGGGCGCGCTTTGCGAACTGGTGCCGATGGTCTCGCGGATGAAGCTGATGCGTCAGTGGGGCGGCATCGTCGACGTGACGCCGGATCGCAGCCCGATCATCGGCAAGACCCCCGTCGAGGGATTGTTCATCAATTGCGGATGGGGCACCGGCGGATTCAAGGGAACGCCGGGATCAGGCCATGCCTTTGCGGCTACGCTGGCCGCTGGCGAACCGAACGACTTGGCCGGTCCGTTCTCGCTCGACCGGTTCCGTACCGGGTTCCTGATCGACGAGGCGGGTGCCGCCGCCGTCGCGCATTAAGGGGAGGTTGCTGATGTTCCTGATCGAATGCCCTTACTGCGGGCTGCGGCAGCAGACGGAATTCCATTGCCATGGCGAGGCCCATATAGCGCGTCCCAAGGACCCGGATGCGGTCTCCGACGTGGAATGGGCGGACTACCTGTTCAACCGCTCCAATACCCGGGGCGTGTTTTATGAACGCTGGGTCCATAATCATGGCTGCCGGAAATGGTTCAACGTGGCGCGGGATACGGTCACCGACCGCATCCTGGCGGTCTATCGCATGGGCGAAAAGCCCCCGAAGGTGACGAAATGACCCAGAGATTCCGTCTGCCCGACGGCGGCCGCATCAACCGCGATCGCCCCGTCCGCTTCCGCTTCGATGGCGCAACCTATGACGCCTACGAGGGCGATACGCTGGCGTCTGCCCTGCTGGCGAACGGCGTCCATCTGGTCGCACGCAGCTTCAAATATCATCGTCCGCGCGGGATTTTCTCTGCCGGCGAGGAAGAACCCTGCGGGCTGGTTCAACTCCGCGAAGGGGCGCGGACCGAACCCAATATGCGCGTAACCACGGTCGAGCTGTTTGATGGGCTGAAAGCCGAAAGCCAGAATCGCTGGCCGTCGCTGGCCTTCGATTTCTGGTCGGTCAACAATCGTTTTTCACGGTTTCTGCCCTCTGGCTTCTACTACAAGACCTTCATGTGGCCGGCCAGCCTGTGGATGACGTACGAGAAATTCATTCGCAATGCCGCCGGCCTGGGCATTGGGCCGAAGGAGCCCGATCCCGATCGCTACGAGCACCGTCATCAGTGGTGCGACGTGCTGGTGGCCGGCGGTGGGCCGGCCGGCCTGATGGCGGCGCTGGCAGCCGGGCGCAGCGGCACGCGGGTGATCCTGGTTGACGAGCAGTCGGAAATGGGCGGCTCGCTGTTGTCTGAAAGCAGTGAGATCGACGGCAAGCCGGCCATGGACTGGGTCGCCGCCGCGCTGGAGGAATTGCGTGGCATGGAGGAAGTGACGATCCTGCCGCGCACTACTGTGTCGGGCTATTACGACCATAATTTCCTGACCCTGCTGGAGCGGGTCACGGACCATCTGGGTGCCGAGCCCGACGGCAAGACGCCACGGCAGCGTTTCTGGCAGGTGCGCGCGAAACAGGTTGTGCTGGCGACCGGTGCGATCGAACGGCCGCTGACCTTCCTGAACAACGACCGCCCCGGCGTAATGATGGCCAGCGCCGTACGTACGTATGTCAATCGTTATGCCGTGCTGCCGGGGCGGCGGGCTGTCGTCTTCACGAACAATGACAGCGCCTATAACACCGCCATCGATCTTCATCGTGCGGGCGCATCCGTGACCGTGGTGGATCTGCGCAAGGCGCCACGCGGCCCACTGGCCGAAGCCGCGCGTGCGGCCGGCATCACGATTATGGATGGCCAGGCAATTGTCCGTGTGAATGGCGGCAAGCGTGTCACCGGCGTCGTGGTTCGTGAACTTTCCGACGATGGCGAAACAGTGACGGGCGGTTCGCGTTCGATCGCATGCGATGTTCTTGCCATGTCGGGCGGCTGGAACCCGTCGGTTCATCTGTTCAGCCAGTCGAACGGAAAGCTTCGTTTCGACGACCGCCTGGCCGCCTTCGTTCCCGACAAATCCTTCGCCGACGAACGCTCGGCCGGAGCCTGCAACGGCTCCATGAAACTGTCCGACTGTTTCGCCGAGGGCCTGGCGGCGGGCCTGGCGGCGGCCCGCGATGCCGGGTTCCAGGCTGCCAAATCGCCATCCTTGCCGAAAGTTTACGAGGCTGACGAAGAGGCTATCCGTTCCGTCTGGCTTGTCCCGTCGGGTCAAAGGCTTGGCCAGGGGGGCAAGCATTTCATCGACTTCCAGAACGACGTGACCGCCGCGGACGTACATCTGGCCCATCGCGAAGGGTACGTGTCGGTCGAGCATCTGAAGCGCTACACGACGATGGGCATGGGTACCGACCAGGGCAAGACCTCGAACGTCAATGCGCTGGCCATCATGGCCGGCCTGCAGGGAGCCTCGATCCCCGCAACCGGCACCACTACCTTCCGCCCACCCTGGATTCCGACCGGACTTGGCGCCATCGCCGGGCGCAATGTCGGCGAGTTCATGGATCCGGCGCGTCTGACCGCAATGCATGACTGGCATGTGGAACATGGCGCAATGTTCGAAGATGTCGGCCAGTGGAAACGGCCCTGGTATTATCCGAAATCGAGCGAGAGCATGCAGGATGCAGTGAACCGCGAGGTTCTGGCGGCGCGCAGCGCGGTGACCATGTTGGACGCCTCCACCCTGGGCAAGATCGATATCCAGGGTCCGGATGCGGCGGAGTTCCTGAACCGCATCTATACCAACGCCTGGACGAAGCTGCCGGTGGGAAGCTGCCGCTACGGGCTGATGCCGCATGACGACGGCATGGTGTTCGACGATGGCGTCACCACCCGGCTCGGCGAGAACCGCTTCCTGATGACCACCACGACTGGCGGCGTGGCCAATGTGCTGACCTGGCTGGAGGAATGGCTGCAGACCGAATGGCCGGAG
>JBFFGY010000233.1:0-4951 GCA_041557215.1 Alphaproteobacteria bacterium | reverse complement strand
TGGACGCTGACGCCGCTGGGCGACTATGTCGATGCCGGTCGATTACGAGGCGCGGTCGAGGCGATCCGCGGCCATGGCTGGACACCGTTCGTGGTCCTGCTGGTCTATCTCGCCGCCAGTCCCGCCTTTTTCCCGATCACCCTGCTCAACATGATAACCGCCGTGGTTTTCACACCGGCCCATGCCTTCCTCCTCAGCCTTGCAGGTTCGATGCTGAATGCCGGCCTGTCCTTCGCCATGGGGCGCTATCTGGGCCGAGGATGGCTTCGCCGCCATACCGGCCCTGGGCTGGCGCGTATCAGCCGCCGTCTGGGGCGCGGCGGCATTCCGGTCGTGGTGGGAATGATGGTCACGCCACTTGGGCCTTTCACCTTCGTAAACATGGTCTGCGGCGCCTCGCACATCCGCGCGCTGCACCATCAGACCGGCGTCGCGCTTGGCCTGGCGCCAACATTGGCGCTGCTGGTGGTGCTGGGCGATGGGCTGTGGCGCCTGATCGAGAATCCGACCCCGGTCAATCTGGCCATGCTGGCCGGAATTATCGTGTTGTGGACTCTTGGCGGTTTCGGACTGCAATATCTGCTTGAGCGCAGGCCCGGTTCGCGCGGTGCCGAAGCCAGACGCCGGGTCGCCGACCGCAGGCGGCGCCAGCGCCCGTCTCCGCCTGATTCTACATAACCTTGAAGCCCTTCTGGCGTCCGTCGATTTCCAGGTCAAGCTTGCCCTGCCTGTCGAAGTCGACCTTGGGCAACAGCACATGGTCAAGGAAAGCGGTTCCCGCCACGCGGTATTCCAGCCCCTTCTTTTTCTGCACGGCCTGAATCTGTTTCATCACGGCGAGGATCGAGACCCTGACCTCCACCGGCACCACCGCACGGCCCAGACGAGGGATGTCTACACGCTGGTTCGACAGGCCTTCCGCGAAATCCAGCCCGTTCATCTGCATGCCGAAACGCAGGCCGGTCAGCGGAATATCGAAATCATTGGGGTTGGAGACCAGAAGCTCGACCTGCAATTTCTGGTTAAACCCCTCAGCCTCCAGCAGTTTGACATTCCGAAGCGTGATGGAGGGCGCCTGCACGGTCTGTGGCTTGACGCAGCCCCCCAGCCCGAAGAGCAGGAGAACAATGGCAAAGGGGGCAATCCAGCGGGACATTCACATAACTCCTAGGTTCCAATGATCCGACCTTCGATCTATAGGCCAAAATTATGAATCTATTCCTTACCGATGTAGAAACAATAGGCAGCAACCGCTTGGATTGCGCGTAACTGTCGGTATACTGAGCGTTCCTTGAACAGCGGAATTCCGACGTTGCAATGACCAAGCCGGGCAAAATGCAAAGCGGCGAAAAGCTGGAACGTTACGAGTCCCTCTGGGACCGGCCGGGGTTCCTGGTAAGGCGCCTTCATCAGATCCATGTCGCCATATTTCACGAGGAATGTGGCGATTTCGGGATTACGCCGGTGCAGTTCGGCCTGCTGACAATCCTCAACCGCAAATCACCTTTGGACCAGGTAACGCTGGCCACCGAGGTCGGCATTGACCGCTCCAACGTCGCCGACGTCGTCGCCCGGCTGGAAGGGCGTGGGCTGGTAATCCGGCGCGCCAATCCATCGGACCGCCGCACCCGGCTGGTGTCGATTACCGATGACGGCCGGGAATTCAGGGCACATGTCCAGAAGTGCATGGAAATTGCCCAGGAACGATTCCTGGCGCCTCTGGACGACGAAAAGCGTGAGGCCTTCATGCTGCTGTTACGCGAGCTGATCGAAGCAAACAACGACACCGGCCGCGCGCCCCTGCGCAGCAGCCTGGTCTCGGAGCAGTAGCCCCCTATTCCGCCGCCGGCTTCTGCTTCGCCAGGGCCTTCTTGCCGATATGGTCGGGATGATTGCGTTCGGTGTCGAACTTCTTGGTCGACTCGTAGACCCCGTCCGGAATCCGGAAATAGCCCTCAGCGTAGTTCTGTTCCGTCGTCGGGCGCAGCGAGATCGATTCGAACGGGCAGACATCCAGGCACACCTCGCAACCGATGCAGTTGTCCGTATGGACCTCGATCCGGCCCTCCGGCGACTGGCTGAGCGCCTCGTAAAAGCACATCTGGATGCAGACCGTGCAGGTCGGGTTCTTGCAGGTATCGTGGTTGACCACCGCATGCACGCGGTTGCGGGTGAACTGCTCGGAATAGTCCTTCACGGCCTTCTTCGCGGCGATGCCGTGCATCGAGGGAATATCCGGGTAGCCGTGGGTGTCCATGAAACGCTCGATGCCCTTGATCACGTTCGGCAGCCATTTGATGCCCTTGATCATCAGCACCGAGCCGATCTGCACAATGCCGGCGCCCGTCATGATGAACTCGACCGCATCCTTGTGGTCGAAAATGCCGTTGGAGCCGGAGATCGGAATGCCCAGTTCCTGATGGATCTTGTGGACCCAGCGCAGGGTCAGCGCCTTGGTCCAGGTGCCTCCGATGCCCGCCGGGCCGGCCAGCCTCGGCTCACCGGTTTCGATATCGACCGCGAAGCCGGTATAGCGGTTGGTCGCGGTGACAGCCGCCGCGCCCGCCTGCTGCACCGCGCGCGCGACCTCCAGCACCGGCGCCTGGTCCGGGGTCAGCTTCACCATCACCGGAATGTCCACCGCCTCGCAGACCTGGCGGGTGACTTCCGCCGCCACGTCCGGCACCTGGCCGATCATGCTGCCGCCATGGACGCCGGGCATCATGGCCGGATGCGGGCAGCCGAAATTCAGTTCCACCATCGGCAGGCCGCAATCCTCGATCGTGCGGCAGATATCCTTCCAGCCATTGATATCCTTGGCGCCGGCGCTGCCGATCAGATGGGCGCCGCGTTCCGCCGCATAGGCCTGGGTTTCCTTAAGATAGGGAATCCAGTCCTTGTAATAGGTGCTGGAATAGCCGGAGCGGCTGTAGAACACGAAATCGCGGGGAACCTTGCCTTCGATGATGTCCCCGTCCTGGTTCATGATGCAGTATTTCGAGTTCTCGGTGAGGCGCGCCATGTCCTCGATATCGGTCAGCGTCTTGATGATCGCGCCGGCCGCGCCCGCGTCGAAGCACTGCTTCATGAGCTGGGGAGAGTTGGTCGGTTCCAGCGACGCAATCACCATCGGGTTCTTGAAGTTCAAGCCGCAGAATTCGACATCCAGCTTCGCCATGGGTAACGCCTCTTGCTCAAAAAACTCGGGCCGGTGGTCGTCGCGACTACCTGTCCTACGCTGATCCATTTCTCAATAATCAGTGTACTGAGTAAATGACGATTGTCAATGCCGTGCGTGCCAAATTCAGTATTTCCCATTTCCCTTTGACAGCCCAAAAACCCTCAGCATACTGTGCATCTGTTTCGCGACGCTATCACAGGGAGCGATCATGGCGAAGGCCAGCGGCGGCAGCGGTATCGGCGCTCGCGTCAAGCGCAAGGAGGACGAACGGCACCTGCATGGTCGCGGGCGATTCGTCTCCGATATTTTGCTACCGAACCTGCACGAGGTCGCCTTCCTGAGAAGCCCCCTCGCCCACGCCCGGATCCGCGGCATCGAAATCCCCGAAGACATCCGCGGCCGCGTCTATACCGCCGACTCGCTGGAAGGCGTCTCGCCGATCCGCGCCGTCGCCGCACTGCCGGGCTTCAAGGCATCCGACTACCCGCCGCTTGCCACCGGCAAGGTGCGCTTCGTCGGCGAGACGGTGGCCATGTGCCTTGCCCGCACCCGGGCCGAGGCCGAGGACATTGCCGAGCGGGTTCGACTGGACCTGGAGGAATTGCCCGCCGTGGTCGACGAATTCGCCGCGCTGGAAGACGGCAGCGCGCTGGTGCATGAGGAATGGGGCGACAATCTCTTCCTCGATTCCATGGTCGGCGGCGACCTCGGCGACCTGGAGAAATCCGCGCCGGTCGTGGTAGAGCGCGAATACCGCATGGCCCGCCAGGTGATGAACCCGATGGAAGGCAAGGCCGTGCTGGCCTATTGGGACGATACCGAGAGCCAGCTTGTCGTCTATACCTCCACCCAGGTGCCGCATATGATCCGCACCGGCCTGTCGCAATGCCTGGGGCTGGACGAATCGAAAGTCCGCGTGATCGCGCCCGATGTCGGCGGGGGATTCGGTTACAAATGCGTATTGCAGCCGGAGGAGATCTGCGTTGCCTGGCTGGCGATGAAGCGCCGCCATCCGGTGCGCTGGGTCGAGGACCGCCGCGAGCATCTGGTCGCCGGCGCCAATTCCCGCGAACATCATTACAAGATCAAGGCCTTCGCCGACGAGAAGGGCAAGCTGCTGGGCCTGGACGCCGTGGTGACGATCAATACCGGCGCCTATTCGGTCTGGCCCTTCACGGCGGTGCTGGAGGCCGGACAGGCCGGCGGCAACCTGCCCGGCCCCTATGTCTTCGACAATTACCGCTGCGCCATTCGTTCCGTCGCCACCAACAAGCCGCCCTTCACCCCCTATCGCGGCGTGGCGCGACCCGGCGTCTGCTTTGCCATGGACCTTACGATCGATGCGGTGGCCCGCGCCGTCGGCCGCGAACCGCATGAGGTCCGCAAGGAAAACCTGGTCCAGCCGGAACAGATGCCCTTCACCAACATCACCAACAAGTTCTACGACAGCGGCGATTTCCCGGCCAGCGTGGTCGAGGCGGTGGAGAAGATCGACCTTACCGGCATCCGCAAGCGCCAGGAAGCGGGCGAGCCAGACGGCCGGCTGGTCGGCGTCGGCTTCGCAACTTACGTGGAACAGACCGCCCATGGCCGCCCCGTCTTCGGCGCCTGGGGCATCGCCGTGGTGCCGGGCTATGAGAACGCGTCCGTGAAGCTGACCGCCGACGGCGGGCTGGAAATCCGGGTCGGGGTACAGAGCCATGGCCAAGGCATGGAGACGACGCTGGCGCAGATCGCCAGCAGCGAGCTCGGGGTGCCGCTGGACCGCAT
>JBFFGY010000232.1:0-4978 GCA_041557215.1 Alphaproteobacteria bacterium | reverse complement strand
TGAATATCAGGGATGATATTGCAACAGCTGCGGGGACATCGTCGGGCCGCACCAGAACCGGCACCAGGGACAACCGCACCGGCATATAGACCGCCCGCACGCAGCCCAGGAACAGGGTCAACAGGAACAACGAAAATATTTCGATGACGCCCCAGACCGTCAGCACGAACAAAAGCACCGTCTGCAACAGCGAAAGCCACTGGCAGGCCCGTGCCAGCCGCAGCCGGTCCACCCGGTCGACGAGCACCCCTGCGAATGGCCCGATCAGAACGGCCGGAAACAGATCGGCAAAAGCAATCGCGCCCAACCAGAATCCTGAATAGGTCAATTCCCAGGTCAGCCAGCCGACACCAAGGCGCTGGACCCAGAGCCCGATCAGCGCAATCGAGCTTCCAGCGGTGTAAATCGCGTAGTTCCTGTTGCCGAAAGCGCGGCCCACCGCGCTGAAGTCGGCGATTCCTGTTGCCATATCGATACCTGACGTGAATAGCGTCTCGAACAGAAGAATAGCGCCCGTCGACCGTCGGCGTCACCTTGCCTTTTGTTTTCCTAGTTTTATGATTTTTCGGGCCTTTAAAGCATACGGTAACACTTTCCGAATATTATCCGACGGCGCGCTTGCTGCAGCTCAAAGGGAAACCTGAGGAATGGCCACACCGGTCGTTAATATCGAAGACTTTCGGGGAATCGTGAACCGGCTGCTCGATAGGGTCGAGGCAACCGGCAAGACGAAGATCCCGCTATACGACACGTTCTACTGGGATGTACCGGAAGAGCAGCGTTACGGCTCGGACGACCGGCCGACCGATCTCGACGTGCGATCCCTGCATGACGACTGGGACTGTATCCGCTTTCTGCTGGAGGAAGGCGAGGAGCCGATCATCGACCAGCTGGGCGAACTGGCGACCCTGTTGCGCTATATCGCCGACAAGCTGCGCGAGACCGAAGATGGCTAAGTTGCCCGAAAAACCGAAAAAAGAGCATTTAAGCCAGCGCGTCCTGTTCATCATGGGCGGCGTGATCTGGGGGCTTGTGCTCGGCCCGGACATCGGGCTTGCCGTCGCGAAATTCGTCGGCGGCCTGAATTGGCCCTTCATCGCCGGGACGAACGAATGGCCGGAATGGGCGGACCTGGTGATCTTTTCTTCCGGCGCGGCGACGGGTCTGGCAGTCTTTTTTGCCGCCCTGATTATCGGACGCAATATTGGCGACCGGCTGGAATATGCCCATGATTTCAAGCTGCGATCCGGCATAGCCATTCCCTGGGCGATAATCGTCGTCGGCATTGCCGTGGGCGCCATTACGGTCCTGACGATCGAAGACCGGCAGCAGGCCGTTGTCGAATACGTGCAGGAACAGAAGGATGCGCAGGGTTACCTTCTCGAGTTGGCCGACAGAACCCATCGTTTCAGATCTCTGCGGGTCAAGTGGCCAGGCAATGGAGAGGAAGGCGAAATTTCGCTGTCTTTCCGAGGTCAGCGCCGCGGCAACTACTTGCTTGTCTGGGAAATATGGGACGCCAGCAACGCAAAAGACCCGGTCATGGCGGGAGAAATCGGCGCCTTGCTCAGCCCCGGCGACAAGAATACCGAACTGCCGCTGTCGCCGCTGGCCCTGGTCAATGCCTGGCAACAACGCCAGGGCAGCAAGGGGCTGAACGCAAGAGTTTATGAGAATTTCACCCTGACCGCCCGGTTGATCCCCGAGCCGTCGCGCGCGGAATGGAAGCTGTTGCCGCGCCATGAATCCGGCAATCTGGCCGATGGCAAGTCCATCCTGATCGACAGGGCTTCGACAACCTTCAAGGTGGAGTTCGAAATCAGCGGCGGTCAGATCGACTGGTCGCTGGATTAGTTATCCCCGCAGCTGCTTTACCGCAACGCGGAAGGCTTCGGCAAACGCGGCGCGTTCCTTCGCGGTGCCCACGGTGACCCGTACGAAGCGGTCCAGCGGCGCGACGCCGGGCCTGCGGACGAAAACTCCGGCTTCGTCCAGCAGCGCCAGCATACGGTCGGAATTGGCGCCCTTTCCAAAATCGAAGGGCACGAAATTGGTCAACGAGGGCTGCGTCACGATACCCAATTCGCGGCCCAGCGCCTCGTAGTCGGCCCGGCCCTCGGCCACCTGCTGCACCACCCCGGCCGCGAAATCCGGATCGTTGAGCGAAGCCAGCGCCGCGATCTGGCTGAGCCGCCCGACCCCGAAATGCAGCCGAATGCGGTTGAAGGCGTCGATATTTTCCACCGTCGTAAAACGTAACCCACATGTAGCCCGGCCATGCCGTGTGCCTTCGAAAAGGTGCGCAGACGTATGACGCGCGGGTCTTCCGCATCGACCGGCGGCAGTTCGTCCGCCGACGCAAATTCCGCATAGGCTTCGTCCAGCAGCAGCAGGCAGTTCTCCGGCATCGCAGCGATCATTTCCTCGATGGCGGCGCGTCCGTGGAAAGTTCCGGTCGTGTTGTCCGGATTGGCGAGATAAAGCAGCTTCGCCCCCGTATCCCGGGCACGATCGACCAGCGCCTCCAGGTCGTTGTGGCAGTCATCGCGATACGGCACGAACTCCAGCCGGCCGCCATAGCCCAGCACATGATAGTTGAACGTCGGATAGGCGCCAGCCGAGGTGACGATCACGTCGCCCGGATCGGTGAAGGCGCGCACGATGACACCCAACACGCCGTCGATCCCTTCCGCAACGATGACATTGCCGACTTGCACCCCGGTTTGTTCGGCAAGCGCGCTGCGCAGATCCCAGTGTTCCGGATCGCAATACCAGTTGGACCGCCCCGCCTCCGCCGCCAGCGCCGCCAGCGCCTTCGGCGACATGCCGAACGCGCTCTCGCTCGCACCGACGCGCACCTTGAAGGGCGCGCCGCGCCGCCGCTCCAGCGTCTCCGGCCCGACAAAGGGCGTCATGGCGGGCATGTTCTGCAATGTGGTGGAAAAGGCTGGCGGAATGGCTGGGTCCTCCTGGAATCGCGGGCTCGACTGCTTATCCAATAAGCCGATCAGACTGACAAGATGCCGCGGTTCGGTATCAAAACTTGTTGCGTCATATCGTCGCACGGCGGGCTTCTCACATACTTTGCGCTGTATTTTATACGTCGAAGGAATTACTATCACTTTGTGAATAGAAAAACAGCGAAAGCCCCTGGAACGGGCAGGAACATGGCGGGACGCATGGCGGAATGGCGTCGACGGACCGCTGTGTTCGCGTTGCTGACGCTGCTGTTCAACATCTTCACCCCCTTGGTTACGCTGGCGGTCCAGCCTGCCGTCGAAGGCGCAATGTAGACCTCAACCGACAGCCAGACGCCGCCAATGATGGATTGCGACAAAGGCGGCATGCCGGCCATGGAGATGGGAAAGGGCGAGGAGCCGCGCCAGGGCAAGGGCTTGTGCGACGGGTTCTGTCCGCTCTGCACGGTTGGCGCCAGCTACGACCTCGTGCGCTCGATCCATTTCGCTCCGACAGCCGAAGCCTGGTCGGCCCTGCCTGTCCTGTTGCCGACCCATAGCGCTCTGACGCGCCGCACGATCCACGCGTTGCCCTCGGCGCCCCGCGCGCCCCCGCTCAGCATCTGAACCACATCCGCAAGCCCGGTGACAGACCGGACAGGGATACCGGCATCCTCCAAACCGGCATTTCCTGACGATCCGCCTTTCGGCGGCCTGCGGCAGCCTCGGGCTACGGCCTAGGACAATCAGATGCGAACAACAACATGGGAAAAATCTGAACTCGAACGCATTTTCGACCGTAACCGGGAAGCCTGGTATCCCGGAATTCGCCTCCATACGGTCGATCGGGGGAGGTCAATTCGATGACGGCTGGCGGGTGGAGCCAGCGCCTCGAGGAGATCTCCCCGAAACCGGGAAGCGCGGCGGTGTCCGCAACGGCCGCTAGCCGCCCTTCCCGCCCCGGCTCTTCCCGCGGCGACGGTCTTGTCCAAACCTCCTGTTACCGCCGACCGCGGGAAGGCTGCCGCGAGCCCTCCAACACAACAGCTTTCCCTAATCCCTCAACCGCTCGAGCGCCCATTCCGCGGCATCGCGCACGACCGGATCCTCGTCGCCGCACAGCGCCTTCACCACTCGCGCCTGCGCCTTGTCGCCGCCGTTCCCCAGCGCGATCAGGACGTTTCTTACGAAGCGGTTTCGGCCGATGCGTTTGATCGGCGAGCCGGCGAAGAGTTCGCGAAAACCCGCGTCGTCCAGTTGCGCGAGGTCGGCGAGGCGCGGGGCGGTGAGTTCCAGGCGCGGCAGGAAGGCGGGCTCCGTGGTGGCCTTCGCAAATTTGTTCCAGGGGCAGACGGCCAGGCAATCGTCGCAGCCATAGATACGGTTGCCCATCAGCGGGCGGAGGTCTTCCGGGATCGGCCCCTTATGCTCGATGGTGAGGTAGGAGATACAGCGCCGCGCGTCGATCTGCCTCGGCGCCGGGAAGGCCTTGGTCGGGCAGGCGTCGAGGCAGTCTCGACAGGAGCCGCAGTGGTCTTCCTCGGCCGCGTCTGGTTCCAGTTCCAGCGTCGTGAATATTTCCCCCAGGAACAGCCATGAGCCATGCTCCCGCGACACCAGGTTGGTATGCTTACCCTGCCAGCCGATGCCGGCCAGTTCGGCCAGCGGCTTTTCCATCACCGGGGCGGTATCGACGAAGATCTTGATGCCACAGCCCCAGGTCTCGCCGATCCAGCGGCCCAGCGCCTTCAGCCTTTTCTTGACGATGTCATGGTAGTCTCGGTTGCGGGCATAGACGGAAATGACGCCGCGCTCCGGCCGGTCCGCCAGCGCCAGCGGGTCCTCCCCCGGCGCGTAGTTCATGCCCAGCGCGATGACGCTTTTCGCCTCCGGCCACAAGGCGGTCGGGCCGGCGCGCCGGTCGGCCTTCTCGGGCAACCAGGCCATTTCGCCGTGATAGCCGCGAGCGAGGAATTCGCTCAGGTTCTTCGATACCTCCCCGCCCAGTTCGGCGGGCGCGA
>JBFFGY010000231.1:0-4983 GCA_041557215.1 Alphaproteobacteria bacterium | reverse complement strand
GTCATGGAAATGGCTATAGATTTTCCGGGCGACGGCACGACTAATACCGCCGACCGCCTCCAGGTCGCTCAATCCCGCCTGGCCGACGGCCCGCGCCGACCCGAAATGCTGCAGCAATGCGCGCTTTCGCGCGGCCCCGATGCCGGGAATTTCATCGAGGGGCGAGGCGGCGATACCCTTGGCGCGCCGGGTCCGGTGGGCCCCGATGGCGAAACGGTGCGCCTCGTCGCGCAGGCGCTGTACAAAGTAAAGCACCGGATCGCGGGGCTCCATCATGAAGGAGGGGCGGTCGGGCCGGAAAAATCGTTCGCGCCCGGCATCGCGGTCCGGCCCCTTGGCGAGGGCCAGCAGTTCAACATCCTCGATTCCCATTTCTTCGAGGGTCTGGCTGACGGCCGAAAGCTGGCCCTGTCCGCCGTCGATAATGACGAGGTCCGGCCAGCCGCCCTCCTCGCGGTCGGGATCCTCCTTCAAGGCGCGGGCAAAGCGCCGGTTCATCACCTCGCGCATCATGGCGTAATCGTCGCCGGCGCTGGCTTCGCAATCCGTTCCCCCGGCCTTGCGGATATTGAACTTCCTGTAGGCACCCTTGTTGAAGCCTTCCGCACCGGCCACGATCATGGCACCGACGGCGTTCGATCCCTGGATGTGGCTGTTGTCATAGACCTCGATCCGCTCCGGGGCGGCTTCCAGTCCCAGCGCCGTGCCCAGTCCGTCCAGCAGGCGCCGCTGCGATGCGCTTTCCGACATGCGGCGCGCCAGCGCCTGGCGCGCATTGGCCAGGGCATGTTCGACCGGCTTGCGCAGACGTCCACGCTGCGGCGTACGGATTTCAACCTTGTGATCCGCATTGACCGACAGGGCCTCGGCCAGCAGATCGGCCTCCGCCGGTTCGGTGCTGGCCAGAACCAGTTTCGGCGCCGGCCGACCGTCGTAAAATTGCCCGATGAAGGCCGACATGATCTCGTCCGCCTCGGCCGTGCGGTCGTGGCTGGGATAGTAGGCCCGATTGCCGTGGTTCCTGCCGTCCCGGAAGAAGAAGACCTGGATGCAGGACTGCCCGCCTTCTTGGGCCAGCGCAATCACGTCCGCGTTGCCGATCCCCAGCGGGTTGATGTCCTGGTGAGACTGCACGGCGGTCAGGGCGTGGATGCGATCCCTGAGAGCGCCGGCGCGTTCGAACTCCAGTTCGTCGCTGGCTTCCTGCATCTGCCGGGCCAGTTCCGCCTGCACCGCATGGGAGCGTCCGATCAGGAAATCATGGGCCTGGCGAACCAGCGCGGCATATTCCTGCTTGCTGATGCGCCCGACGCAGGGCGCGCTGCAACGTTTTATCTGGTATTGCAGGCAGGGTCGGCTACGGCTGGCGAAAATCGAATCCGAGCAGTTCCGCAGCAGGAAGGCGCGCTGCAGCGCGGTGATAGTCCGGTTGACCGCACCCGCCGACGCGAAGGGTCCATAATACTGGCCTTTGCGCTTGCGCGCGCCGCGATGTTTCTTCAATTGCGGAAAATCATGGCCGTCGGCAATCAGGATATCGGCGAAGGATTTGTCGTCGCGCAGCAGGATATTGTAATGCGGCTTGAGGGTCTTGATTAGGTTCGACTCAAGCAGCAACGCCTCCACCTCCGTGTGGGTGGTGACGATTTCCATCTCCCTGGTCTCTGCGACCATGCGCTGCAGGCGGACCGGCAGACGACCGGCATTGGCATAACTTGCCACTCGCTTTTTCAGGTTGCGGGCCTTGCCGACATAAAGCACCTTACCGCGCGCGCCCAGCATCCGGTACACGCCCGGACTGCCAGGCATGGTCTTCAGCATGCCGTGAATCAGGGCCGCGCCCGCGGCAAAGCCGCCGGCCGCGCCTTCAGCGGCAACGGGCTGATCTGCGGGACTGGTCTGTTCGCTGTTCATGACCGCTAATTTCGGTATGCACGGGTGGCCCGTCAATGGCCGTCACCCCTATCGAAAGTATTAATGAACGATTAACGCCTTGGAAAGTCGGGGCTTTACGTATCAATCCACGATTCCTGTGGATAAGTATGTCGAAAACTTTTGAACTCCACGCCCGCCATGCCGGAATCCCGATGATTCGGAAGAATTGCACAAAAATTGGGCACCGCACGTAACTTATTGATATTTTTGCATTAACCAACACGGGACTGAGTGTGCCTGCACCTTCCGGACGAGCCCAACTCGAACAAAATACATAAAAAACCCGTCCAATCCCGACTGTGCAAAAATATTCGCGATTCGTTCCCGGGGCACTGACAAAAGGTAGCGTGAAAACCGTTTCGAATCAGTAATCCAGGCGATGATTCGATTATTCGACTGGAACAATGCCCCGCGACGGCTGGGCCCATCCAAGGTGCTCGCCGCCATCAAGGGCAATCATCTGTCCGGTCATTGAGGTCGCCGAAAGAATGAAACGGATTGCCGCTGCAATTTCCTCCGGTGACGCCCCGTGCTGCAACGGAGTCGCATTCCATTGCATCCGGAAATGGTCCTCATCCTGGCGTTCGCTTTTCAGCGTTGGCCCCGGTCCGATCGCATTGACCCGCACCCGTGGCGCCAGGGCCAGGGCCAAGGTCTGGGTCAGGGTCCAGAGCGCGGCTTTTGACAGGGTATAGGTCATGAAATAGGGGGTCAGGTTCCAGACGCGCTGGTCCAGCAGATTGACGATCACGCCCTCGGCCCCCTCCGGCAGCGAACTGGCCATATGCTGCGACAGCAGGAAGGGTGCGCGCAGGTTTGTCTCCATATGGACGTCCCAGCTTTCCCGCGTGGCATCGTCCCACATGTCGAATTCGAACCGCGAGGCGTTATTGACCAGCAACCCCACCGGGCCCAGTGACTCCGTCGCCCGCCCGACCAGCGTCTCGGTTTCTTCTTCGCTGGCCAGATCCGCCGCCAGCGCAGCCGCGTTCCGGCCCTTGGCGCGGATCGATTCCGCCAACTCCTCGGCGGCCTTGCCCGACCGGTTGTAATGCACTGCTATATCGAAGCCATGCGCCGCGAGATCCAACGCTATCGCACGCCCGATCCGGTGTGCGGCGCCGGTGACCAGCGCGACCCGCGGAATCCGGCCAGCCGTGTCTTCATTGCTGCTCAAGATGCGGCCTCCCCTCCGATATCGGCATAGCGCAAGACCATATCGCGTAGCGTGACCATTCCCTGGACCTGCCGGTCGGCCCCCAGGACCAGTGCACGGCTGAGCCCGAAGCGCACCAGCAGGCGGATTGCATAGCGCAAATCCATGCCCGGATCGACATAGACCACCGGCTTGCTCATCACCTCATAGACCTGAACCCGGTCAAAGGACAGATTGGCCGCCACCACCTCGCGGGCGATATCGGTGACGACGATCATGCCATATTCGTCCTTTTCGTCGCGGCGCTCGACGACCAGTGAACTGACCCGCTCACTGGTCATCTTTTCCATCGCCTCGCGCACGGTCGCCATGCTGTCGATCCTGTGCAGGTCGCGGGTCATGACCTCGACGACCTGAATATAGGGTTCCTGTTTCATATCTGCTCTTCGATCTCTTGTGTCAGGGTCGCCATCTGCGAAGACAGGCCCACCGCATCCTCGATACCGATCTGGAAGGCGATGCCCGTTCCGGGTTTCTCGTCGAATTTACCTTTTTCGGCAATCGTTTCCAAAATATCGCGACTCAACGGCTCGGCGACCAAGAATAACAGCAGATCCCTCTGTACCGCCAGATCGAGGCCCAGAAAAGTCTTCTCGGGCTTCAGCCCCTCGCCCCGGGCGCTGGTGATGACGGTGCAGCCGGTTGCGCCAGCCTCGCGTGCGGCGGCGAGGATACCTTCCGTATGGGCGTCGTCCACCAGCGCCATGATCAGTTTGAATCTCATTCCTTGGTCCCTCCATTGTCGGGTGCAGGGTCCGCGCTTCTCCGCCGCCTTGCCTGCCAGGCGGACAGTTCAGCGTACCCCAAGACGGAAATCATCGGAAACAGGCTTGCAAAGGCGATCAGCCCGAAGCCGTCAATCACCGGGCTGCGGCCCGGTATTGTCGAAGCCAGGCCAAGGCCCAGCGCGGTAACCAGCGGGACGGTGACCGTCGAGGTCGTAACACCGCCCGAATCATAGGCCAGCGGCACAATGCTGCGGGCCACGCGCACGGCGCGCCAGGTCTGCAGGATCAGCGCCGCATATCCGGCAATGATATACCAGTGCAGCGGCGTACCGGTGACGATGCGGTAGGCGCCCAGCGACACACCCACCGCCACGCCCAGCGCCACGGTTATCCTCAGGCCCCAGACCGAAATCGTGCCACCCGAAACCTGATTGGCCTTGACCGCCACGGCAATCAGCGATGGTTCGGCGATCGTCGTGGCAAAGCCGATGGTGAAAGCAAAGACGTAGACCCAACCGTAATCGCGCCAGTCAGCATTGTTCGCCGCAATGCCCAGGAACTGCGGGTCCGTCAACTGCTTGGCCATGATCTCGCCGATCGGGAACAGCGCTTCCTCCAGCCCAACCAGGAAAAGGGTCAGCCCCAGGAACACATAGAGACATCCGGTGATGATGCGCTTCAGGTTGGCTGGCCGTTTCCGGATCACCGCGATCTGGAAGAAACCCAGGATCGCGACGATCGGCAGAACATCCAGCATGGTCGCCAACCCGACATTCGAAATATGCATCAGCAGGTTCATCGCACCACCATCCCGTAGAGCAGCACGAAGATCATCGGAAACATGCTGGCGAAGGCGATCAGGCCGAAACCGTCAGTCAAAGGATTACGCCCACGAATGGTGGAAGCCAGGCCAACGCCCAGCGCGGTAACCAGCGGCACGGTCACGGTGGAGGTCGTGACGCCACCGGAATCGTAGGCGACACCGATAATCTCGGGCGGCGCGAGGAAGGTAAGGATCACGACGATGATATAGCCACCGATGATCATGATATGGACCGGCCAGCCCTTGAGAATCCGAAACACGCCCAGCACCAGTGACGCGCC